>JAVCCE010000060.1 GCA_030765645.1 Candidatus Hinthialibacter antarcticus
ACATCATTACAGCCCAACACATCCGGGCGGGCGGCGCCGTATGGGCCGACCCGGTCTTGGATGGATATTGGTTCTGGTATCCGCCGACAAACGCCATTCTCTTTTCGACGATTTCCTCACTTTTGCATATTGATTTATTCGCTCTGTATGCGCTCTCTCCATCATTGCTCAATTGGTTATTTGCCGCCGCGTTTTATTGTTTCGTCAAGCAACTATTCGACGGCGACCACGCCTTTGCTTTTTGGACGACGCTGGGGCTGGCTTCGCTGCCTTGGGTAGTAACTTACGTGATTGCGTTTCCAACGGTGATGGCCCACGCCGCCGGATTGGGGATGTTGGTTCTCTATTTGTATCAACGCTGGACGGATTGGCAGCCGTACGGGACTCTATTCGCTTCGGTGTTTGTTGGAATGATGGGCTTATACCACCCGCCGACCGCAATTATTTTGTTGCTTTGCCTGACGCTGCATCGTCTCTGGCAGCGTGACCTGCGCGGCGCGTTGTTTGTTGTCTGCATTGGCTTGTTTCTTTCATCGCCTTATTGGATCGTGCAGATTAGTTCTCCAGTGTTGAATCCCGACCCAATTCGATATATTTCTCCGGCTATGATGCAGAAATCAGTGGTGTTTCCTGGATTCAGTCCGCTGATGTCGTCGGTGTTTTTTCTGCTGGTCGGCGTCGGCGCCTTTGTGGTCAAACAGCGTTGGCGTAGTTTGCGTATGCGTTTGGTGATGGTGCTGTTGGGCGTTAGCCTGCTGGGCCAAGCGCCGGCGTATCTGTTGAAGATTTTAGAAATCTATGCTCCCGCACTCTATCAACAATATGGTCATGCCGTTCCGGTTGTGGTTCCGCATGAATTTCAACTCTATTCGCAAGTCGCGTTGCTTATGATCGCCGGGTTGGGACTCAAAGCGCTCTGGCAATCGTCTGCGTTGTTGAAACCGGTTGTTCGATACGCAGTGCTCCTTTGTCTTGTCGCATGGCTGGGCGCGATGATGGTCCCGCTGGCCAAGCGTTCGCAGGCGTTTTGCGAGCCGTATCGGATGAAAGGCGAGTGGGCGGCGCTGGTTGAATTTATTCAGAGCCATCCTGATGTTGTGAGTGGAGACGCTGTGATCTGTGCACCGGAAGACGAGGTCAGTTTTTTTGTGGTCGGCCTTCGCACGGGGCGAAAATCGCTAGCGACGTATGCGTCGCACATGAACCCGCGCGCTGATTATTTCGCCCGCGTCGTCGCGCGAAACATAATACTCAATACCGGCGTCATTGATGAAGTAAAACGAGAATGCCAAGAATACAACGTAAAATACATTCTCGCGTGGAGAAAAAAAACTTCACCGGAACGAATTGAATTATTTCAAAAATCGTTTGAAACCGTCTACAATGACGGAAATGTATATTTATTCCAAACAGCGCCTTGACGGTTGTGTTTGGGTTGAGGACAACCAATCATGCTGCGTATCATTTGCGCGTTCCTGCTGACGTTTGCTGCGCTCGCTCATTCCGCTGAATCTGACTACGACGGTTTCGGCGGTTGGACGCACCTCAAAGGCGAAGCGACCGGCTTCTTTCACGCGGAACAAATTGACGGCGTCTGGTGGATCATCGACCCCGTGGGTAATGTGTTTCTTTCCAAGGGCGTCAACCACATTGTGTACGGCGGCGACTATTCTCCGGTGACGAATACCTCGCTCTACAAAGAGGCTGTCAATGAACTGTATGAGTCGCCGACTGCTTGGTCAAAAGTGGTTGCCGAGCGGCTGAAAGCATGGGGCTTCAACACCATCGGCGCCTGGTCGGACCAACGCATGAATCATCGCCTCGTTCCCTATACAAAAATATTGGATATCGGCTCGAAGGCGGGCGGCAATTGGCAGCGCGGAATTTTTCCTGATGTGTTCTCTAAAAAGTTCGCCACTCAAGCGAACCATATCGCCGCGATGGAATGCAAAAAATTACGGGATGATATGTTTTTGTTGGGGTATTATCCTGACAACGAATTGCGTTGGGGTCCGGATTGGCGCAACAAAAATGCCTTGTTGATTGACTTTTTGGCGATGGAGCCCTCCCGCGACGGCGGCGAGCAAGCGCTGTTGTTCCTCAAAAAACGCTACCGGACAATTGAAGAACTAAACCAAGCCTGGAAGATTCAAGTAAAAACGTGGGACGAGATTTCCAAAGCCAAATTGCCGGAATCAGAAGCGCGTAAAAAAGACGAAGCCGAATTTTTACGTAAAGTAGCTGACCAATATTTTCGTGTTTGTTATGAAGCCGTCAAAAAAGCCGACCCCAACCACATGCTACTGGGCTGCCGTTTTGCGGGGTATGCGCCCGAACCCGTGCTGGCGGCGGCGGGGACCTACTCTGATGTTATCAGTTACAATTCGTATAATCGCTTGCCCCCCGTTGAAGCGCTCAACCGCGTACACGAAATCACCACAAAGCCGATCATGCTGACCGAGTTCTCGTTCAAAGCGATGGACTCCGGCTTGCCCAACACCAAAGGCGCAGGCAAACCCGTCGCGACCCAAAAAGACCGCGCGGCGTTGTTTACTCAATATGTGAATGCTTTGATGAAACTCCCGTACGCAGTGGGGTATCATTGGTTTAAATACGCCGATCAGCCGCCCGAAGGCCGCTTCGACGGCGAGAACAGCAACTACGGCCTGGTGTCGTTGAAAGACGCCCCCTGGGAAACCTTGGTCAATGAAATGACAAAAACCAACCGAAGCGTTGAGTTAGTCCATCAAAAACCGGAAGCCTCTTTATGAAACAATTGTTCTGTCTCTTTTTTGTTGGGTTGTGTCTTGCGGCGCTGCCCATTCATTCGCAACCAACCAGCCCGCAAACCGTAGGCGCAAGCCTCACCGTGGGCGCGACCGCATCGCAAACGATGTATGTGTTTGATTTGGAAGCGTATTTAAACACGCGCCCGGACGACAAAGTGTGGCAGTATGATGTGGTAAACCTCGTCACGGCGTTACAGGGATTAGTCAATCGTCAGCAACCCCAATTGTATATCCTCTTTGTGCGCGAACGCCTGTCTGCGCATCAACTCAACGTCGATCAATATTGGTTAGACAAAATCCATTCTCAAAACGGGCCGTTCGGGTCGTATGAGTTGGTTTCGATTGATCGCCTTGAAACATTGATCGAGATGTTTCGGCGATCATTCACGGGCGTTGTCTTGTGGGACCCTAAAGTCCCCGCGACGGTGAACATCGCGATGACGGTTGCGGGCGTCGACGGGTTGTTGCCTGTCCGCCATGATGAATCTCCCGGGTCATTGTTTAACCAACTGGTGATGGGTGGGCCGGAACTTCCGCCGATTGAGCGGTTGACCGATCTGTTTACGGGGGTCGGGTACGTTCCGTTGCCGCCGCCGTTTGATGACCGCAACATCAAAGCGCTGACTCCCAAAAACGATAGTTACGCCTGGGCGCGCGTTTTATATTTAGAAACCAAAAAGACGTCGCCGAAATATTTCGCGAATTTTATTGATGCTTACGATTGGGACATCCAAGCGCCGGGCGTTCAATACCCCGATTTATACAATTGCCAGATTGTCAATCGAGATTTTTACGTCGCCGAGGGCGCTTTTTTCTGCGACTTAGACCCGTGGTGGGATGAAATCGCGACAGACACCTATAACCCGTTGATAGAGAAGGGAAATACCTATCAATCGGGTTTTGACAACCATACGTTTCGAAACATTCTGAATTTTGCGTACGAAAACACATTAGGCGATGACCGCATTATGCGAGTCGGCGGCTTTGTCCCCTGGTGGAAAAAATACAGTTCGTATGAAAATGTCGGCGGCAAGTATTCGGAGGAAGAAACAGCGGAAGAGTTTGTTAGCATTATGTCGGCGTTTAATGGAATCGTTGATGCGGACAGTTATCCCTTCGGCGCATTGGCGAACGCCTCCGTCTATCGACATGTCAAACTGCCTGAGCGGTTTTTCCAAAACAAGACGCCGCAACCCAAGCCGTTGCAAAACAAAAATTACCTGCTGTTTGTTTTGGGCGATTTCCGGTCGTCTTCTTTGCTGTATCAAACCATTCCTTATTTGTGGGACGACCCCTATCGCGGCGTCTTACCTATCGCCTGGTCGGTTGCGCCGATGTTGTCTGAGCGGGTCCCGCACGTGTTCCAGTATATGTACGACACCCGCACGCCCAATGATTACTTTATCGGCGCCGGGGCCGCCGCCGGGCTGTGTTACCCCAACCGCTACATCCCGCCGCGCGAGCATTCAGACCTGGACGCAAATGGCATGTGGTTTTTAAGAAACTTCACAAAAGAGTTATACAAAAAATTTGACCTGCGCCAGACCGCCGCCGCTGACCTCGACCGTGATCGCGGCGTCAAGGAAATATTTTTCAACGAAAAAATGCAAACGTTCTTTCGCGAGTTCTCTCCGCATGGCGTGTTGACGTTGAAGCCGTACGAACGCCGCTTGGGGCAATTCATCGTGCCGTTTGATCTGGAGACGGCGAATGTACAAGAGCGTTTGCTTCCGCTTGATTCCGTTGTGGAGCGCATCGTGTCGTCCAGCCGTTCCGGTCAGCCGACGTTTCAAGCCTATCGGTTCAATTTGGCTTCGCCCACGTCTTTATATTATTTGTATCAGCAACTGATTACCAAACATCCCGATTTATCATTTGAAGTGTTAGACCCGATTTCATACTTTTATTTGTTACGCCAACATTACGCCGGCGGCGAACCGGAAATCAATTTTGCGATGCCGACGTTTATTGACGACACCATCCCCCGAACGCTCAGCCCTGGCGTTCCTGTCAAAGTTTCGTTCACGTTGCGCAATGACGGCTGGGACGTATGGGACCCCAAGCGGGTGCCGGAGAACCAGCGATACCGTATTACCTATCAATTTCAACAAGAAAACGGCGTCGTCGCTGAGCGTGGGCGCCAGGCGGCGTTTATCGACCATACCGTGCCCACTGGCGAGATGATTACCATTGACGGGTTGATTGAACCGCCGGAAGACGCCAGCGGCGTATATGATTTAATGTTGCGCTTTGAACAGGAAAACGTGCGTGTTTCGCCCATTTTTGAGCGTATTCGCGTGGTTGTGCAGTAATCGCCAAACCAGATTATGTTCGGCGTCTATTGAATTTAGCCCTCTCTCATGGAACAATACTACAACAGAGACGGAGTATGCCCGTCGAGACAGACACTTTTGTCATTATTTAGTAAATTACGAATGGAAAAAGCATCCATGGATTTTGACTTCATCGAACGGGTCGTTCAATTGGTGGAAGCGTCTGATATCGGCGAACTTGAGGTCGAGTCAGGCGAAGGGTTGCGCGTGGTGGTCAAAAAAACATCCAGCGCCGCGCCGCCGATGGTCGCTCCTCAATATTACGCCGCTGCTCCTGCGCAAGGGGCTGCAGCGCCAGCGCCGTCCGCCCCGGAAGATATCATTGACGACACCATTGAGATTATTAAAGCGCCGATGGTTGGCACATTTTATCGCTCTCCTGCTCCCGATGCCCCTCCCTTTCTCGAAGAAGGGAACGTGGTGCAAAAATCACACGTCGTTTGCATTTTAGAAGCGATGAAAGTGATGAACGAAATCAAGGCGGGCGTGGCAGGCACCGTCGTTTCAATTTTGGTTGAAAACGGTCAGCCGGTCGAATTTGGTCAGCCGCTGTTCAAGATCAAAAAATCTTGATGCGGTCAGCATCGGAACGAAGCCATCCACTATGTTTAAGAAAATACTAATAGCCAATCGCGGCGAAATTGCGTTGCGGATTATTCGGGCTTGCCAGGAACTCGGGGTCGCAACGGTCGCCGTCTTTTCCGAAGCGGACCGCGACTCGCTGCATGTTCGTTTTGCGGATGAAGAAGTCTGCATTGGTCCGCCCTCGCCAAATGAATCCTATTTGAACACGCCGCGCATTATCGCTGCGGCGGAAATCACCGGCGCCGATGCCATCCACCCTGGATACGGCTTTCTGGCGGAAAGCGCGGCCTTCGCGGAAGTCTGCGAAACCTGCAACATCACTTTCATCGGCCCCACTCATCATGCTATTTCTCTGATGGGCGACAAGGCCGTCGCGCGCGACACCATGATGCGCCACAACATCCCGACCATCCCCGGTTCTCCCGGTATCATTGAAAATACCGAAAAGGCCGTCGAGGTCGCCAACGAACTCGGCTACCCCGTCATGTTGAAAGCTGCGTCCGGCGGCGGTGGTCGTGGGATGCGCGTCGCCCGCGATGATGTGGGTTTAGTGCAAGCCTTTGTCACGGCGCAGGCCGAGTCGCAAACAGCCTTCAACGACTCGCGCATTTATGTCGAAAAGTTGATCGAAGAGCCGCGCCATATCGAAATTCAGGTGATGGCGGATAATTTTGGCAATATCGTTCACTTGGGCGAGCGCGACTGCTCGTTGCAGCGCCGCCATCAAAAAGTGCTGGAAGAATCTCCCTCGCCAGTGGTCGATGAAGAACTGCGGGCGCGTATGGGCGAGACCGGAATCAAGTGCGTCGAAGCCGTGAATTACACCAGCGTTGGGACGATTGAGTTTCTGCTTGATAAAGACCGCAATTTTTATTTCATGGAAATGAATACCCGCATCCAGGTCGAGCACTCGGTTACCGAGATGGTCTCTGGAGTGGATGTTGTTAAAGAACAAATCCGCATCGCCGCCGGCGAACCGCTATCGGTTAAGCAGGATGAAATCGTCTTCTCTGGTCACTGCATTGAATGCCGTATTAACGCCGAAGACCCGCGCAACCAGTTCCGCCCCTGTCCCGGAAAGATCACCGGGTTTCATTTGCCCGGCGGCCCTGGCATTCGCGTCGACTCTCATGCTTATGCCGAATACGTCGTCCCGCCGTATTATGATTCGCTGCTGGCGAAACTAATGGCGTATGGCAAAGACCGCACCGAAGCGGTGGCGAAGATGAAACGCGCGTTGTCGGAAATGGTAGTCGAGGGCATCCCAACGACCATTCCGCTGCATCAGCGCATCATGGACGACCCGCGTTTTCTCGCAGGCGACATTCACACGTCCTACTTGGATGAAATCACCAAACGGTTGTAACTTGCCCCAAAGCCCCCTTTTTTAAGGGGGGAAGCCGCTGAAAGCGCAGGGGGATTAAGCCTTCTCTTTTTATGGAAAATTTCAAATTGCTTTGCTGATCTTCTCGTAATAGTTATGAATCGTCTCGGCGCGTTGGGCGTAGGTGTGCTGGTGAATGACGCGCTCGCGGGCGCGTTCGACGCAGGCGAAGCGCTCATCCTGGTTCGCTAAAAAATACTCAACAATCTTCTGCATGTCGTTCGCGTTGTGATAAAAAAACACTTCCTGTTCTGCCTTGCCGTCTAGCGGCAAATCTTCAGCAAACCCCGGTTTAAAAACTTCATCTGCTTTAGGCAGCCAATCCGACAATAAAAATCCGCCCGCCGCCGGTACGTCAAAGTCGCGGACGTTCAAGCAGGTGTACGATTGCAGGCTATGAATGTTAAGCGTGATGCGGGCGTTGCGGTAAATTTCAAACAAGCGCTTAAACGGCGCGATGTCCTTAAAGCAGCGTTCGCTTATCTCCGGCGGCAATAATGCTTGCCAGGCGGTGTTGCCGTAAATGTGCAGGTCGTATTGCGCCAGCGATTTGATGATTTGCAGCCGGTAGCGGGTGTTAGCTTCCCACAATAAGTATTGCCTGAGTTCGTCCATGCGGTCGTGAGGCACTTCGCCTGGCATGGGGAATTGCTGCATGATTTCGAGGACGTCGCGTCGCGGGTTCGCCAGTTTTTCTGCAATGAATTGTTCGGCAAATTCACCCCAGGCGGGCGAGAGTTGTTCGATAAAATTGCGGTGGTCGCGTATTTGCCCAACGAAGACCACGTCGCATTTCCTTGCAGCGCGTTTGGGGCCGCGCTTGGTTTTTGTCACTGCGCCGGGCATAAATCCCACGTTCTGCGCACCGTGACGCCGCAGCGTTTCGCTCCAGCCTTCATCCGCGACCCAGAAATGTTCATCAGCCGAGATACCGTTTCGGTAGAAAAAATGCTCGGCGTAAAATGGATCGTCGGCATACCAAACCAATTTAGGAACCGGCAACGAGCGGCTGAATTCAGCCCCCAGGGCGACATCATACGAAGGCGACTGGTTGCATAAAAAAATCACGTCCGGTTCCGAATAGATCAAGTCTAATATGCGATAGTAGGGCGGGTAGTAGGCGTCGGGTTTCATCACCGTATAGCGCGTCTGCCAGCCCAGGCGACGCAAATAAAACAACAGCGTACGGATAAGGACATGCTGGATGGTTGAATATTTCGCCGCCGCGCGTAGGTCGCTGTAGGTCCAGAGCAAGGGCTGACTGCGTTTGCATTCTCGTAATCGCGCCGAGATGTTTTGGATCGCGGAGAGGTGCGCCTGTTTGTGTTTGGGGATTTCTTGCGATAAAAATGAATGGACGCTTTGCAGCGTTTGAAAACGCTCTTCGTCGCAGGATGGATCGCCGCTTTGCAAAAACGGTTTCGCCGCAGCGTCTGAATAGGTTTCACGCCAGAGCGCTTCAATCTGCCCGGCCAGATTTTCGCCGACCGCCCAGAATACGCGCCCTGAACGGAACAAGGCGCCCAAATCGCCAGCCATGAGCGCCGAAGCAAATGCCTTCCAGGAGGGTTCGATAATCAATACGCCGCGATTTTCCTGAATGATTGCCGGGGTGCACGACGCGGCGAATTCCGGGTTGAATCCAAAGAGGTATAGAAAGTCCATCCCGTTGGTTAATGCGGATTGGATCGAATTCAGGCCTTGTTGCGTTTGCGTTTTATTGAGCGAGGGCGGCGCTTCTATTGCGTTGGCGCGTTGCAAGTCCGACGGCATCTGTGCGAATAGCCCCGGATGTTGTTTACGAAATACGGATAGGTTTTTCTGAAACCGTTTGTTTTTGATCGGGTCCATTCGCCGCCGCTTTGGTTTGATTCATGCACAATCACGGCAGAGATTTGGTATTCAATCGCGCCGCTGCTACACTCGGATACGCTTATCGTTATTATCAGCGAAAAGTGATACATTCTAAAGTGTTTGCCAGAATTGCGGTCGGATTGAATTTCCGTTATCGGTATTGAGCGCAGAGCCCTTTGGGCGCGCTTAACGAACCTGATTTTGACAAATACTCTTTACAGCCAGAGGTGAATTTTGGACCGCTTGCAACAATTAGAAGAAATGCTGGCGCAAGAGCCGGACGATGCCTTCACGCGCTATGCGCTTGCGTTGGAACTAAAAAAACACGGACGCATCAATGATGCGCTCGACCAGTTTGAGCAGGTCATCGGGCGCCATGCCGACTATGTCCCCGCCTACTTTATGATCGGTCAATTGTTGGCGGAAGAAGGCCGCGCCGAAGACGCTAAACAGCGCCTGCGCGAAGGCGTTGCGATGGCGCAGCGCAGCGGTGATTCACACGCCCAAGGCGAAATGCAAGAATATTTAGATTCACTCGACTAAGTCGCAACGTGGAAGGCAACGATGTTTCGAATCATTTCAACAATCTGTTTTGCATTACTGATTGCGCAGGCCAATGCCGCGCCTACCATTCAATCATTCGACGGCGCGGCGGACGATGCGCCCTATACGGCCTCGAACTTTGGTCGCTCGCGTGATTTGGCGCCAGTCGACGGCGTTATGGTATTGGTGAAAGCCGCTGCGGAATCGAATGCTATCGCATTCGATCGCACGGCAGCCGGAACCTATAAACGCATCAGCGCACAATGGCGCTTTTCTATCACCAGCGGGCGTGAAGGCGCGGGTATTATGCTTTTGAATACAGCGCATTACGGCGAAACCGGCGATGCGCCGGATATCGGTTGGGAAGAGCCAAACCTCGACGGCTCGTTCGGATTGGGCATCGACATTGCGAACCCGGACGATTACACCAACCTCGACCGCGCCCACGAAATCTCGCTGCATTGGGACGGCGTTGAGCGCGCAAACAAACGTACGTCATTCGATTTCCGCGATGCAGGGTTCCTACAATTTCTACTCGATATTGAATTTTCGCTGGGCGGCGCATTTGTAAATCTGCGCATCGACGACGAAGTCGTATACGACAATTATTTTGTCGCAGGCATGGCGCCCTATGAATCACGCGCTGCATTCGGCGCCCGATCCACCACAACCTCTCGGCCCCAAATGCAACTGGATGATGTTTATGTTTCGTTTGAAGAACCCGCGCCGCAATTCGAGTCGCCGCTGGTCGCCGGAACCTTCAATCAAGAATACATCTATAGCAGTAACCGCCAGCCCAGCCGCAGTTTTGATTTGCCCGATGAGGGCCTCGTCTACGAGCGCGTTCTGTTGCGCATGACGCTTGAGGCGCCCGAAGGCGGCTACGATTTTTGGGACCGCATTATGAAGATAAGCGTTCGCAGTGATGTTAGAAAGACGGTCGAAATTGCCCGCTTTATGACGCCCTACAGAAAAGGCGGCGTCTGGTGGTGGGACGTGACCGACTACCAATCGATCTTGCGCGGCTCAACCCGGATGACGGCGTTTATTGACACCTGGGTCGGGCCGGGACACGCGCAAGGCGCCGGATGGTTGGTGACGCTGGATTTGTTTTACTACCAAGGCAACCCGAAGTGGGAGCCGTATTTTGTTGAAAATGTATGGAACGGCGAGCCGCGATATGGCGATCCCAATAATCCCATTTCGAAATTCTTCGCCGACAAAACGCTTGACGCTGACGCTGAGATGGAACGCGCCAAACTGCGCATCATCGTCACCGGACACGGCCAGTCGCCCAATACCAACAACGCGGCGGAATTTTTGGTCAGGGGCCGCACCGTGCGCGTCAATGGCGCTGAATACTACAACGAACTCTGGCGCGATGACTGTTACATGAGTCCCTGCCGCCCTCAATCCGGCACCTGGATTTACAGCCGCGCCGGATGGTGCCCTGGCGATGTGGTGGCCCCCTGGGACATTAATATCAGCGATGAGATTGAAGCGGGCGCATCTTATCAGTTAGAATATGAAGCCGATCCGTATACAAACAATAATATCGTTGATGGAAACCCCGCCCGGCATTTAACGGCGTCTCATGTAATCTATTACCGCCCCGCGCAGGACGCGTCTTTGCGCGATTGGATGATGTACGAACCGGGCAAGTAGCACGAACGGAAACGAATGGCGCTTCAATCAACGGCTCCGTATGATATGAATACGCCTCTTCGCGGTTGGACTACAATCGCGGGAGCGGTGATTTTGCTGCTCGCGGTTTTGAGCGTCACGTATCCGCCTTATTCTGCGATTGCAATCATCGCCGGGTCGGTGGGCGTGGTTTTGTTGCTCGCTCGGCCTGATATCGCGTTCGCGCTGTTTTTCGCCGCCGAGACGCTGATCTCCGAAGATGTGTTGCTCATCACCGAGCGTCTCAAGCCCACGCTCTATTACTACACGGTTCCCGGTCTTGGGCTGAACCCGTTTGAAATCGCATTGCTCGCGCTGGTGGCTGCGACGCTGTTACACCGCAAAGGGCGTTTGTATGGCACTCGCCTGGACGGCGTGATGATAGGGTTCGGCTTGGCGTGTTTACTCGGCTATATCACTTGTATCCGGCTCTATGGCGATCCGGGCCGATTATTTGAGCCTCGGCGCTTGTTGCATTTTTATCTGGCGTATTTTCTGACGGTGAACCTCATTCGCAGCAAGCAAGCCCTGAAAATGTTTCTGATGGTCTTTTTTGCGGCGGTCGCCCTGAAGGGGCTGCAGGGCGTATTTCTGTATACCTTGGGTGAAGGCTTGCAGATTAAATGGAAGATTCGCGCCATTTTTACCGGATGGGGCGACTCGCTCAATTTTGTGACCATGTTACTGATTTTGGCGGCGTTCGTTCTCGACCGGGCGCCGCTGCCCGCCAAGCGCTTGTGGTTAGTCGCGACGCCGATTGTGCTATTCAGTTTTTTATTTTCTTATAAGCGGGCGTATTATGTTGCGCTGGTGGTCGGCTTGTTGGTTCTATTTTTAATGCAGAAGGGCAGGGCGCGGGTTCGATTTATGACTTCAGCGTTTGTTGGCTTCCTGCTGTTGCTGATACTCATCACCGCCGCTGGACAATGGCGCCCGATTGGAATGCGTTTTGAGTCGATTTTAAACCCCACTAAAGAGAGCAGCGCCAATTATCGCTTGGTCGAGTGGCAAAACGCGCTCATCAGCATTCGTAAAAACCCCACAAGCGGCATCGGCTTGGGTGGAGTCATGCCGATGGAGATTTATCTCTCCCGCACCAATTTATTGGGCGTACATAATACCTATTTATGGGTAGCGGTTAAAATGGGCGCGGTGGGTTTGTTTGCTTACTTGTTATTACAACTAGCGTTTGTGAAGCGCCTGTTGCGTCAAAACCAGGCGCTGCATGACCCTTTCTTACGGACTCTATCGCGAGGGCTGACTTGCGTATTCGCTGCGTTTTGCGCGGCGCAGATGTTTGCGCCCATGTTTATTCAAATGAGAACCTCAACCTGGTTCGGCGTGATTTTGGGCATTGGTATGTTGCTTTCCACGCTTGACCAGCGCCATGCGCCAGAGCAGCCTGAAACCCTCAGCCAACCTTAGAGTTGTTCGCAGTCTCCTTCTACCAGCTGGCCGGCGTCCCAAACACAGATAAAGTTACGTTCTTGCAGCTCGTCCGGGTCTTCAGTAATCACGCCGGTGGGGGTCATGCCGTCTTTGCGGTTTTTAATGCGTGGCTCGTCTCCGGGCAAAATCTGTCGCCAGACTTCGTAGTCGCTATTATGTTTTGATACAGCAAAGGTCAAGCGTTGTTTGACAAAATCAGAGACAATGCTCTTTACGTCCTGCTTCGATAGGCGCTTGGTCACTTGCACACGAATATTACGAGTATAGTCATTGGTATTGTTCATAATTTTTATCCTTTCATCTCAAGACGATCACCGGGAAAGCCTTAAGTCCTCTACGTAAAATTTTATTGCCATAAGTTCAAAACGACAACAAAAAATCCTATAAAGAAGTAATAGAACGAGTAACACAAGGAAAAAATAACGTCTAATCTATTCGCGAGCGACTTGTTCAAGGACGTCTTTTGAGACGAAAATGGGCGCTTGGGTGCGTATGGCAAGGGCAATGGCGTCGCTGGGTCTTGAATCAACATCAACTTCGCCGTTAGAAGTCTCGAAATAAATACGGGCGTAAAAGGTGGAGTCGCGTAGGTCTGTAATATTGACCCGAATCATGGTTCCGCCCAGGGTAGAAATCAGATTGACTGCCAAATCGTGGGTCAGCGGGCGCTGAATGTGTATGTCATTTAAGGCCAAATGAATGGATTGGGCTTCGTAGTATCCGATGAGAATCGGCATCATCCGAGCGCCGTTTTTCTCTTTTAAAATGATGATTTGGTCAGCGCCGCTTTCATCCAACCGCAGTTCGTAGAAATCCATTTCAATCATGCTAAGTCTCTTTAAACCCCACCCAATTTTTTCATTATATGAATATTGTATCTATCTTCCTTAGAAACTCGCCCCCTAGACGATATTTTCATCAATTTTCAAATCAAATTGAACGCCGAGTTTGTCAAACATGCTTCCAAGGTCGGTGGTCGGTAAGCCGATTACATTGTGATAGGAGCCGTTTACTTCACAAACTAGATTGGCTCCAATCCCTTGGATTGCATAGGAGCCTGCTTTATCCATTGGCTCGCCAGTTTTTATGTAATTATCTATTTCATCTTGGCTTAAGTCTTTGAACCTAACATTGGATCGAATGGCTTTCACCATCTGGATTTCTTGCATCCGTTGAAAGAGGCAGACGCCCGTCCACACTTCATGCCATTGGCCTGATAGCGCTCCCAGCATTTCAGCCGATTCATTTTTGTCTTTGGGTTTTCCCATAATGCGGTCGCCTAAGGCAACCACCGTGTCAGCGCCAAGAACCAGATGTTCAGGGTTTTGCTGTCCAACCGCCGCTGCTTTTTGGACAGCTAAGCGAGCGCAATACGGCCCGGGCAATTCGTCCATTGGTTCCTCTTCGATGATTCCGCTTGGGAGGACGGTAAAATTGACGCCCATCTGACTGAGTAATGTTCGGCGCCGGGGCGATTCACTGGCGAGTATGATGCCTGCAAACACGATATATGAGGTCTCCGTTTTCTATAAAAAGAGCGTCCCGGTTGTTAAGGACGCTCTTGAGGTAATCTATTGTATCTTTATATTTATTATGCAGTTACATCAAGTGATTGTCCCGCTGCCAGGTCTTGGATCGGGCTTACTGGCGCCGCTTGAATAAAGGTCTGGTCTTCAGAAGGGATGAACCCTGTTTGACTTGCTTGGGCCGCTGAAGGAATGATGCCGGGGAACGGCGGCGTTCCTGGAGGGGGGCCTGGATTGAGCGTACTGACTTGGTCAGCACCCGCTGGCGGCGGAGGCGCTGTTTGCGCTTGAATTGCGTTCTCGCTAATCAGCACTGAATCGGTGCCATTGGTTTGGTTCAGACCGTCGGTTTGCCCGCTTTGAGGAAGCGGAGTAAATCCGGTTTGTACAGGCGCTATCGGCGCCGCAGGCGATGGTGGAGACGGCGCAACCGGCGGCGGCGCTGTCGGGTTTAAAGCCTGATTGATTTGTGGAATCGGTCCAGTAACCATAATAAATCCTCGCTGAGCCTAAAACTCTATATATCATTATACACAATTCAATTGTGGATGCAACAATCTGATTGTATTAGAGCGTTTGTCATAAATATGTGCGTAAAGCGCGCCCGCAGGGCTCAGCGATAGATACCGTTATGGAAACTCAATCCGCACAGTATTCTGGCAACCACTATAACAATTCATCGCTCAATTTTGTCCGCTCCATCGGATAATCTCGCCGGAACTACGCAGTCCATTGCTGGGGTCATAAACCTCCGCTACCAGCAGCACGGCTGGAGTCTTGATATTGCAAACAGCGCATAGTTCCGTACCCTCGGTTTCATCTTGGGGGAAGTAGGCGAAGTATTGCAACAAGCCGTCAGGGCCGCTGGATGACGCCATCCATTTATGAAAGCCATAGTCATACTGCCCGCCCGGGCCAGAGCGGTCAGCGCGAAAATACCCATACGCATACGCGCCGTTGACCACGTCTTTGAAATCAATCGACTGGTCGAGTTCGCGGGCGCTGTGGTGTGGGAACGGGTCGCGAGGGATGTTAGTTAAGTAGGCTAATGGCGTGGTCAGGGATTTGAACAGGGCTTCAAAGTTATAAATTTGCTCTCCGGCTTGAATGTGCGACGGAGGCGCGGTGTTGCAATCCAAGCGATACATTTCAATAGAAGTTGAGAGCGATTTGTGGTCAGCCTGGACGCGGGCGACGTTAGCGCGCACTTGCGCTTGCAGGAAATTGGGGACAGCGATTGCCGCGAGAATGCCAATGATGGCGACAACGATCAGCAATTCAATCAGTGTAAAGCCGTTTTGATTTATTCGTTTCATAATAGAACTCCGCCCCCTCTGCTCCGAAAAGCAGAGGGGAGTAGTATTGATTTAGTTAATACAAATACCATGACTTAACGACTGTTTGTTCACCTTCGCTTTGAATTACGGTGATGAACTGGTCGGCGTTCATTTCTCCAAACGACTCGCTCGATCCGTCAAGCCATGTTACTTGCACCTCAGCGCTTATTTCTGCGCCCAAGCCAAAATGAATCACGCTTGACGATTGCGATCCAAAACCTGTATCGCCAAACCCGCATTGGCGAATTTGGGTGACGCCGCCTACTGTCGCTTTGACGCGGGCGCCGAATGCGAAGCCGTTGGCGCCGTTGCCTTGCAGCTGAATATTCAGCCAGTGGTTGTCGCCGACTGCATTATTCTCATACAACAGAGTCGGGCCTTCGCCGTGATTCTCTGTGAAGAGAAATTCCAAGTCGCCGTCGTTATCGAGGTCGCCGCAGGACACGGCGATCAGGTGGTTGATGTCATCGACCCCGGTGTCGAGCAGCGCCTGATCGGCTGTTTCGTTGATGTTAGTAAACGTCCCGTCGCCGTTATTCATAAAAATTGGGTGCGGAAACGGATATAACTGGCCTGCGGGGTAGTCGTCATGGTCGGGGTGGTTGATCGCCAAAAGGTCGAGCCATCCATCATTGTTGAGGTCAACCCAGGAGGCGTTAAAGAGATAGAACTGCTCGGTCATGCCAGATTGAGGAAACACATCGGTGAAGGTTCCATCGCCGTTGTTTTGATACAGATGCTGGGGGATTGCGGTATCTTCATTGATGGAGCCGATATTGCAGACAAATAGGTCAACGTCGCCGTCGTTGTCATAGTCGCCCCAGACCGCCGAGTTGGAACTGGCCGCATTTGGAGCGCCCAAACCAACTTCGTCTGTCATTTCAGTGAACGTCCCGTCGCCGTTGTTGACGAAGAAGCGGTTCTCTGTTTGATCGCCTTCATGCTCATCTTGTTGAGGGAACGAGGCCGCTTCACTTTCATGGTCATGTGCGTGTGCGACGGCGATGCTGAAATAGACATCCAAGTCGCCGTCATTGTCATAGTCACCCCAGGCGGCGTGTTCGATGGAGTAATAATCATGGTCGTGTTCGTCTTCTTGGGCTGTATCTGTTTCAATTTCATGGTCGTGCTCGGCGAGCAGCCCGGCTTCTTCAGAGACGTATTCAAACGACCCATCGCCCAGATTTTTATACAAGACGGGGCCGTAGGTACGCGATGAAACCATGAGATCAAGCCAGCCGTCGAGGTCATAGTCGATCCATGATGCGCTGGTGAATGCGCCCTCTTCGTATTCTTCTTCCACTTGCGTGGGCAACGAAGCGGCTTCGTCCTCATGGTCGTGTTCTTCGGGATAGCCTTCGACGCCTGCTTCGTGGGCAACGTCGGTGAAGGTTCCGTCGCCGTTGTTTTTGTACAAACGGTTGATGGGCAGGTCGCCGGTGATCGGTTCGATGTTGCAGACGTATAGGTCTAGGTCGCCGTCGCCGTCATAGTCGCCCCAGGCGGCGCCGATGGCTTCCATGTCGCCGTCTTGAACCCCGGCGGATGCGGCGATGTTGGTGAACACCCCTCCGTCATTGCGATATAAGTCGTTATTGGGAACCGTCGCGACGAACAGGTCGGCGTCTCCATCGTTGTCGAAATCGCCCCAGGCGGCGCCGAAGTTGCGTCCATTCACGGCCTGTTGGATGCCCGCCGCGTTGGCGATATTTTCAAATAGCGCATCTTGCGCGAATACTTGCGCTTGTAGAAATAAAAGCAGACTGAAGGTATAGCAAAATATTTTCATGGTTTTCTCCACTTGGTTTCCTGAATGAATTGAATGATTGGATTCAACGCCTTCGCAACGCAACAACGGGTACAGGGCGACTGCTCCTGGACGCCGTTACGCAGGTTGAGTGTGAATACAATTCGGGCGCATTACTCGAATGCGCTTAAAACATTGTGATGAAAGGGAAAATCAGGAAACGGCGGGAGGAGCGCGTGGATTGCATAAATGAAGATGAGATTGATCGGGCAAACCGCCCGTTGACGGTAAGGTCGGCGCGTCGCTGTTTCCATCAACGATTGCGACGGGAGCGGCAAGGTCAAAGTGAAACGCCTGGGCGAGATTGCAAATCGAACAGGCGTGGTTTGTAACGTCAACCGCGCACGAACCGCACTCCGGCGCTTCAATCTCGATACCAGCGTGGGAGGGCTCAGCGTAGTGTTGGTGGGTGTGAACGGTTGTGACTGACAGTGCGCATAGATAGAGCGTCAGCAATGTCCACGACATTTTTTGTTTAATAAGAAAGAGTTTTGAATTGAATCGAAACATAAATCCCTGCGCGTCGATAGAATGTTTAGTATCCTAGTTCAGTTTTCGATTCTGTAAAGTGGGTTTTGAAAATCATTGAAGATTAGATTATAGTTGTAGAGAAACTGAACTCAAAAAATTTAGGTAGTCGACCAATGAATGCAACTGATGTTCAAATCAATGAAAACACGTTTACCGTCAAGTTAATCGACGGTCGAGAACTGGCTGTTCCGTTGGATTGGTTTCCGCGTCTTCAGCATGGTACGCCTGAAGAACGGAATCATTGGAACTTCCTAGCCAAAGGAGAAGGTATTCATTGGCCTGAATTGGATGAAGACATTAGCGTAGAAGATTTGGTTTTGGGGAAGCGTTCAATAGAAAGCCAGTCTTCAATTGGAAAATGGCTTACAAAACGAAATAAAAATGCAGTCTAATCACTTTTCTGACAACCTGAATTGATTGACATAGCGATGGGCGGCGCGGATTGGCTCCGGCTGGCGGAGCCCACGACACAGGGAAAGAATAATTTGTGTAGACATCTCAAAATCAATTTGATGTCCGGGGCTAATATATAGAGGCGATACGCCGCTTCTCGTTCTCACCACTTCACCCACTTTTTCATGATTGTGGATCAAATCGACCCAACTTCCTGCTTCTTCGGGCAAGGTTTCATGGGTTCCAATCAGAGGCGATTTTGCGCATCCAATTGATGGGATGCCCGTCTTTACGCCGACATGGCAGGCTAAACCGGCGCGGCGGGGATGCGCATAGCCCTGCCCGTCACAAATGAGCACATCGGGTTTCATTTTTAAACCTTCCAGGCAGGCTTCGATTAATGGCCCTTCGCGGAAAGACAAAAAGCCGGGGACATACGGCGCCTGCATCTCCATGGCAATGCCCGCCTGGTCTACTCGTTCAATCGCCGGATAGGTGAATAGCATGACCGCCGCGTATCCAATGTTGGAATCGCGGTTACATGAGATATCCGCCGCCGCAACGCTGGTGATGTCGCTTAACGATGCAAATACACAATCCAAACTCACACGTTTAGCGATGCGTTGCTGTTCTTGTTTCATGGTTTCGGCGTCGAAGGCCATAGGCTTCTTATCAATTGTCCGTTGTTGATTTTTAATTCTGCCACTACCCTATTATGCTGGATTCATTACGAACCCAAACCCCAATTTTTTGAATTGGGGTTTATTGCGTTTATTTGAAACAGGATAGTAATTCATAAATCTTATGATAAAGAAAAAGCCTCTCGCGTTAAAAACCATCGCTTCGGTCTGCGCTGAATCCGCCGCGACTGATGTATTTCAATCCTTACAACAACGCATAAAGGAGCGCGATGGTCTTACGATGTGCGGGCAGGCGGTGGGTTCCTCCCGCGCCATGCTGATCGCTGCATTGGCTAAAGCGCAGAAGAAGCCGGTTGTCGTTATCACCGCCGAACAAAGCCAGGCGTATATCCTGCTTGATGACGTCCAGTTTTTTCTGGGAGACGATGCGGACGATATCCCGGTTTACGTCTATCCCCATTTAGAAATCCTTCCGTATGAAGCGCAGGCGCCCGAATTGACCATCCGTATGGAGCGCTTGGGGCCGATTCAACATTTGATGGAAAACAAAAATGCGAAGGCGTCGCCGATGGTGGTGATTGCGCCCATCGCCGCCGCCATGAAGCTGGCGCCGCCGATGTCGGTGTATGAAGATCAACGCCTGTTATGTACCGTCGGGAGCGAACTGAATCGCGATGCGGTCGCCAAATGGCTGGTCGACCAAGGGTACGAATTTCGCGACCTGGTGGCGCAGCGCGGCGACTTTTCCATTCGCGGCGACATCATCGACATCTACTCGTTTTCATATCCCGAACCGGTGCGAATTGAATTGTGGGGCGATGAGGTCGATTCGATCCGCTTGTTCAACGTGTCCGATCAACGCTCTATGTCTAAATTAAAAGAGGCGGTGTTTTATCCCGGCGCTGAAGACCCGCTGATTCGCGCGGCGCTCAGCGGCGGCGTCATGTTAGAGCCGCTGCCTTCCTTGTTTGGCGATGACGCGCTGATGGTGTTGAGTGATCCCGAAGAAATTGAAAAAGAGGCCGAGAATTTTTTCGCGCTGGTCAACAAGCGTTATTCGGAAGAAACCGCAGGCGACCGCGAAGACCATGAATTGCATCTCAGCGAAGAAGATTTTCACAAGCATCAAGACGTTTTATTAGAACCCACCGAGACTCTCTATTGTCATTTTGGATTTCTCGAGCAAGAGGCGGAGGCGCGCGGCGGCGTCGGCCTGACGGAATTTACGCTCGAACCGGATGAGGGCCATCTCAACCTGGGCTTTGGTACGCCGGAAATTTATGGCGAAGAACGCAAAGAGCGCATCCAAAGCCTGATGAAAGTCTGTGAAGCGGGCGGGCGCGTCGCCATTGTTTGCGACAACGAAGGCCAACAACACCGCCTGGATGAAATTCTCGAAACCCATTTGAAAGACGCAAATCTTGAAGCGGGCGCTTCCGTCCCGACGACATGCGTAGGAACGATGCACCGGGGCTTCGTGCGTCATCTTACCCAAACGCTAGTCTGCACCGACCGCGAGATTTTCGGGCGCTACCGCCGTTTCCGAACGCCGATGCGCGAAGGCATCGCCTTGCCAGTGACGGAACTGATCGACCTCAAGCCCGGCGATTACGTCGTCCACATCGACCACGGCATCGGAAAGTTTGTGAAACTCTTGCGCATGGAACACGACGGACGCGAGGGCGAATATCTCGAACTTGAATACGCCGACGGCGGCAAGTTGTTTACGCCAATTGAACAGATAGACCGTGTAGGCCGTTACATCGGCGGCGAAAACGTGCAGCCCACCTTGGCGAAATTGGGAACCAAATCATGGGAGCGCACCAAGACGCGCGCCAAAGAAGCCATCGAAGACATGGCGGACGAACTGCTCGAACTTTACGCGGCGCGGCAGATTCATACCGGGCATTCATTCAACAAAGACACCACTTGGCAGCATGAGTTTGAGGCGTCGTTTTTATATGAAGAAACCCCCGACCAATGGCGCGCCATTGAAGAAGTCAAGCGCGATATGGAAGGCAGCGAGCCGATGGACCGGCTCATTTGCGGAGACGTGGGCTTCGGCAAAACCGAGGTCGCCATTCGCGCTGCGTTCAAGGCGCTAATGGACGGCAAGCAGGTTGCGGTGCTGGCGCCGACGACGATTCTTTGTCAGCAACATTATGAGAATTTCCAAGAACGCTATGCCGATTACCCCATCAAGGTCGAGTCGCTGTCCCGCTTCAATACAACGGGCGAACAGAAGCAAGTCGTCGAAGCGATGAAAGCAGGCGAGGTTGATCTAGTCGTCGGAACCCACCGCCTACTTTCAAAAGATGTGGCGTTTAAAGATTTGGGACTGGTGGTTGTTGACGAAGAACAGCGCTTCGGCGTGAAGCATAAAGAACGCCTGCGCCAGATTCGCAAACTGGTCGATACGCTGACGCTGACCGCGACGCCCATCCCGCGCACACTGTATATGTCGATGTCGGGCATCCGCAACATGAGCCTGATGAGTACGCCGCCCAAGAACCGCCTGCCCATCGAGACCTACGTCATGGAATGGTCGATGGATGTGGTTGAAAACGCGATCCTGCGCGAACTGTCGCGCGATGGTCAGGTGTATGTCGTCCACAACCGCATCGAGTCGATCTATCAGGTCGCCAATCGAATTCATGAGTTGGTTCCTGATGCGCGCATCTGCGTCGGACACGGTCAGATGGGTGAGCATGAACTCGAAGACGTCATGCACAAGTTCATTCATCAGGAATATGATATCCTGGTCGCGACCACCATCATCGAAAACGGGCTGGATATCCCCAACGTCAATACCATTATCATTAACGACGCCGACCACTTTGGCTTGTCGCAGCTGTACCAGTTGCGCGGGCGCGTCGGGCGCGACCGTCACCGCGCCTATTGTTACCTGCTGGTTCCCAGCAAGAAGGCGCTGTCGAGCATCTCGCGGCGCAGGCTGTTGGCGCTGCAAGAACACAACCAACTTGGCTCGGGCTTCCACCTCGCTATGCGCGACATGGAACTGCGCGGCATCGGAAATATCCTAGGCCGTCAGCAGCACGGGCATATCGCTGCAATTGGCTTCGATCTATACAGCAAATTATTGTCCGACACCGTCGCCATGATGCGCGGTAAGAAGGGCATGCAGTCCGAATGGGAAACCAGTCTGGAAATTTCGCCCAAGGGTTCGATCCCGCCCGGCTATGTCGAGAGCAGTAAGCAGCGCATGTCGCTTCACCAGCGCATCGCCAAAATCAAAAACCGCGAAGAAATCGAAACCTTGCGCGAGGAACTGACCGACATCTACGGCAAGCCGCCTGCTTCGGTCGAACGACTTTTCCAGAACCTGAGTTTGCGAGTGCGCGCGCAAGAAGCCGGTCTGGACGTGCTGCAAGTGTTTCGCAACCGCGCCTTTCTGCGTTATCACCAGTCGCAGGCGGAGCGCTTTGATCCATTGCGCGTCTTGCATCTCGATGGTTGGGAAGGTTGGAAACTCACCATCGAAACCAAGGACGAGAACGTCGGCATCAACATCGACGACGCCCACAAACGGGGTGCGCTGCCTGACAGGATCGAAGCCTTTTTGGATGCGCTCGACGCCAAAGAAGCGCCCCGGTTCACCAAGCCCGAACCGCCGCCCAACGCCAAACCAAAGACGCCGACCAAACCCAAACGCAAAAAAATTAAAATGAAACTACGGTTTTAATTAAAAGGATGATACGTTTTGACTTTTCATGCCGGGCGTGGTATTGAATTCAGCGATAATATTTTTACGTCTATTGAATTTCACCGTTGAAAGGAACTCTTATGCGCATCTTTGTGATTAGCATTGTGGTATTGTTTTCTTCGTTAACCTCTCTTTCCGAAGAACGCCCAATTATTCAAGCCAGCGATGTAGTCTTTATGTATTCCGCTCAGGACCCGGCGCAATATGACGCCTATCAGGGAACGGTCGTCGGCTGGGGCGGACTCACAAATTCGCGCGATGATGACAGCGTGAACCGATTTCAACAACGAGTGAATGAAACTACAAAGCGCGGGATGCGCTATTGCGGCAGCATTAATTTTCTGGTTGACTTCGCCGGTTATATCGACTTCGCGCCGGACAACTTTATAGAAGCCGTCTGCCGCGATCTAAATGGCGAGCCGCTGCGAGTGCCTTGGTTGTGGGACCACACGCACAAGGGGCATCCATCGTACTGGTTCTGTTTTAATCATCCCAACTTTCAAGCCTTTTTGCTCGATCAGACTGAACGCGCCTGCCTGGCGCCCATCGAAGGGTTGCACATCGACGACTACAGCGGCACCTCGCATTGTTCAGAATTTAATGGCGGCTGTTTTTGCACTTATTGCATGACCGGTTTCCGCGAGTATATGCGTGAGAAATTTACTGTGGATGAATTGAAGTCGATGGAAATTTTAACGATAGATGATTTTCATTATGGTGATTTTTTGGAATCGAAAGGAATTTCAGCGGACGATTTTAAGAACAAACATTGGCAATGTCCGTTGGTTCACGATTTCCAAGATTACCAAAACGAACAGATGAAAATTCGCATCGCGGCTGTGTATGAATACGCTGAAACACTGCGCGGCAAACCGCTAGTGAGAAGCATCAATTCCAGCGCCTCATCACCGCGAACCATTATTCCGCATGAGATCATTGACTATTTTTGCGGTGAAATTCATCAACATGCGAGTGAGCCTTCAATTAGCGTCGATCCTGTTTTTGTTTATCGCATGGTGGAGTCGCTGAAGAACCGGCAGACGGCGACCGCATCGGGACAGGATTGGGCGTGGATTAAAGCCAACGATAAACCCGGGAAAGTGAAAAACTGGATCGCCCAAACCTATGCGTTCGGCAGCGTGTTTATGGTTCCTCATCGGCAATGGTGCTACACGCAGGAATTGGGGACGCATTGGTGGAACGGCAAGCCGGAGGATTTCGCTTACCTGTACAGGTTCGTTCGTGAACACGCTGACTTGCTCGATGAGTATGTGTCATTGTCGAATACGTTATCGCTGATAACAGAGTCTGATTTTTATAGGATGAGGGGCGCCGTTGCCAAGATGACTGAGGCGAGCATACCGAATGATTTGATTTATCAATCAAACGCGGATAAAGGGCTGCTGAACGCTGAAGATATCGCTAATTATGATTATATCATTTTCGATAAATCCAGCCGGGCAAACGCCGTGGTTCCAGAAAACTCAATACTCGCTGCGGTTGAATGGAATGACATCGCGTCATTGCCAAACGAGATACGCAACGCGGTGCGGATTGAAGGCTCCGACAATACGCGAATCTCGTTGCGTTATAAACAGGGAGCGCCTGACGCGGCTGTTGCTTGTCATCTGTTGAACCAGGATTACCGTAGCGATGCTGACGCCAATCAATCCGCAACGGTCCAGGTGACGATTGATAAATCGCTTCTCAAAAAAGTGATCGGCAATTCACGCATAAACAAGGCAATCATTCATCAACCCAATCAAACGAGTAAAGAAGTGGATGTCCGACAGGTCGATGATGCGATTGTTTTTTCCGTTTCTGATGTTGACTTGTGGGCCGTTGTGGAGTTGAGGCCATAACCGAATTCTATGTACTTAATGGATATTATCGGGTGGGCTATTCTCCATGGAGAATTAGCCTACTCGATGCTGACTCTGTTTCATTCGTGCCAATGCGAGCAAAGTGAAGCAATCTCGCTCTCTGTTTTATGATACCAAGATTGCTGCGTCTTCTAAAATCTCACTTTCCCATTTCGGTTTTGATGTCATTCACGAGGTAGTCGATGTCTTCTTCGGTTGTGTCCCAGCTGCACATCAGGCGGCAGCCGCCCGTACCGATGAATGAATAGAAATGCCAGCCGTTTTCATGCAAGCGTTCGGCTACGCTTTCGGGCAAGCGAATGAAAACGGAATTGGACTGCACGGGATTCAACATTTCAATTCCTTCGATCTTTTCTAAGCAGCGGAATAAATATTGTGCGCGTTGGTTGGCCTTTTGCGCGTATTTCATAAAGGTCTTGTCTTTTAACATTCCTACCCAGGGCGCGGAAAGGTAGCGCATTTTTGACGCCAATTGTCCCGCCTGTTTGCATCGATAGTCAAACTCTTTCGCCAATTCCAAATTGAAAAAGACTACCGCTTCGCCCAACGCCATGCCGTTTTTGGTCCCGCCAAAACAGAGCACGTCGACGCCACGCTTCCAGGTGATCTCTTTGGGAGGAAGATTGAGAAACGCCAACGCATTGGCGAAGCGCGCACCGTCCATGTGGAGGGACAATTTATATCTCGCGGCGACCTCATGTATCGCGCTCAACTCATCCGGCGCATAAACCGTCCCCAGTTCCGTCGCTTGGGTTAGGCTAACCACTTTGGGTTTTGGAAAGTGGATGTCCTCGCGTCGGAGAATCATTTGTTCCAATTCTTGCGGAGAAATTTTCCCCTGATCGCCGCCGACCAATAGCACTTTGGTTCCGTTGGAGAAAAATTCCGGCGCCCCGCATTCGTCCGTTTCGACGTGCGCATAGCTGTGGCATAAGATGCTGTGATAGGATGAACACAGGGCCGATAAAGCCAACGAATTGGCTGCGGTTCCGTTAAACACGAAAAACACTTCGCAATCGCATTCAAACAAATCGCGCAGTCCATCAGACGCTTGACGCGTCCAGCGGTCTGTTCCATAGGATGGAACATGATCGTCATTTGCGGCGACTATCGCCTGCAATGCTTCCGGGCACATTCCTGAGTAGTTGTCGCTGGCAAACTGCCGCCGGTCAAATTCAATTGTGTCGTCGCGCATTGATTGTTCCCTCGATTGATTGCACAAATTGGTTCAATTTATCCTACAGGAAAAAACAATCAAATTCAGGTTCAGCCCCGTACGGTTTCATCATGTTTTAGTTGGTGGGTTTCATCAAGGCAGGATGGACTGGCGAACATCTCACCACATCAACAAGAGATATTAGTTCACTAACACGCCGTTGTTTGAGGTATAGATATCGCCGAGCGAGGTGAGTCCATTACTGGCTTTGTATAAGCGGGGGAAGACTTCGTTGTGCGGCTGCGACCAAGCGGCCTGGTCAACTAAATCCGGCCCGACGCTGGTCATGGTATATATGGTGTTGCTGGGTTTCCAGGCAGGACGGGGAATTAGTTCGCCGCCCAATGGCCCGGCGTATTGAAAGAGTGGATACGGCTTATTGGTCGCCTGTTGAAACTGGCTTTTGCCCTGCGGCCCCAAATAAAAGGCGTCGAATGGAACCGAACTCATATACGCGACCGGCGTCGTGAGTTGTGAGTAAGACAGAAATTCATGACCGGGGCTGCTGACGCCTGGAACCTGTCCGCTGTCATAATCGGGCGGGTAGTAATTATTGTCGAGAAAATACATCTCCATTGATGTGTGAAGCGCTTTCATATCGGAGACGGTGCGCGAGACTTTGGCGCGCATCTGTGCGTTGAGAAAGTTAGGTACGGCAATCGCCGCCAGGATGCCAATGATGGCGACGACGATTAATAATTCAATGAGCGTAAATGCGCGTTTCATAGTAAACCTTTTCAGTAAAGATTGCGATTGATTATAACGCATTCGCCATTTTGGTATATATTTATTTAGAATTATCTCGCGATAGAGCCGGGGCCGACCGATGCGTAGTTTTTTTGTATTTATGGGTTGTATTCTGACCGGGATATTGATCGTCTGGTTTTTGATGACGTTTGTCTTGCTCACCGAAGAAGAGCGCATCTTGCGCGTGATTGAAAAAGGCCGCCGCTGCGTCGAGAACGGCTCGGTCATTTCATTGAGTAATATCCTCACTTCAGATTATGCGCACGAAGGCGGCATTGACCGCCGTACTGCGTTGGGCGCCATGCGCCAGCTCTTTCAAGACACCAACAACCGTCGAATCCAACTGGTCGATCGAGAGGTTCGCATTGACGGTGAGCGCGCCAGCGCGTGGGTGGAATTTACCGTGATTGCAGACAAGATTGGCAACCGACCGCGCGACCCGTCCGGCTTGTTTTCGGGCGATGACGTACGGACGATTGAGATAGAACTGCGAAAAGAAAAGGGACGCTGGCGGGTGTCCAGCAGCCGCGTTCCGAGATAGAAAGAAATAAAAAATGAAGCAGCGTATCTATCCAATTGTATTGTCATTTTTTGCGGGGTTGATTTTGGGCGTTGTTTTTATGGTGCAGGTTCCCGCGATGCTAGCTGCGCAGCGGGGCGAAGAATTCTTGCCGAATGATATGACGCCGACGGCTTATGAAAAAAGTCCGCGTTCTCTCGATGTCGCTATTTTAGGGCGGGGATATTTTCAGTTTGATGGGCGGGACGGTTCGACGTTATATAGCCGTGAGTCTAGTTTATATATTGATGCAGAAAATACTATCGTTGGAAAAGATGGTTTGTCTCTAAGTCCTGCGGTCCGCGTTCCAGAAAATGCAGACCGAATCAATATTTCTGAAGAAGGCATCGTATCCGCTTGGTTACCTGATGAAAAGAAAATCCAACAAATCGGACAAATTGAATTAGCCCTTTTCCCAAATTCGGATGATCTCGCTCCGTCATTGCAAGAAGGGTATTTTGAAGAAAGCATAGCCGCAGGGCCTCCAAAATCTTGCATACCAGGGCAGGGCGGTACGGGGGCCTTATTACAGGGTTATACGCTTTTACCTTTTATCCCGGTGAATCACCCAAAGCATCTCATGACCAAACCATGAAAGAATTTGTGCGCCGCAGCGTAAAGTATAACAACAGGCGGTTTTGTGAATCGCCCAAACCTGCGCCTTGTGCTAGGATAATCCAAGACTATGACGACCTGGATCGAAACCAATATGGGCCCTGCTGAATTTGTCGTGGAATTTATCCGCGCGTATGCGACGTTTTTGACCGCCATCGCCTGGCCGTTGGTGATTGTCGTGATCTTTATCACGGTGATGGTCTATGTAGAACGCACCTTCGGCGTGTTGTTTCGCAAACGGCGCATGGCGCTCAACTGGCGCGCCTATGAGTCAGTCATCGACCAGTTAGAGGCTGGGTATGCTGACAGCCTGGGGCGACTAAAAAACAATCATTCCCGTAAACAACTCGTCCAACAACAGATTGTCCGCGCCCGCGAGTCGATTCAACAGCGCGATTCCAAACGGGCGTTGCGGTCGCTGGCCGCGCTCTCGGCGTTGGGCGTCCAGACTGACAAGCAGGTGGCGCAATTACAGGTGGGCGATTGCGCCGATGCGGCGGAATTATTGCCGCCGGGGAATAGTGAATGATCATCGTGACGCTCGCCGTGTCGGTGAGGAATTAAAACGAGTTTTTCTAGAAGCCATCTCATTATTAATTGATCTTCCGCTGAGTGTGGCATGGGTACAACTCTGATCGCTTCAGTGCGGGCTTTCAGGCCCTTATGCACAGGCGCTCCCAGAGTTGCACCCATGCCAGGATTGGTCATTAATTTTTGATATGCCAGAATATCTTTTCGTAATCATTTTTTATGAGATGGCTTCTAATAAACGAATAAACTGCTTTCGTTTCACAAAACTAATTCTTTGGTTTGGTAATCCGCAGGGACATCGTCCATAATCATTAACTGGTAGGCGTCTCTTAAATTTTCTTCCAATTCTTCAAGGGTTTCGCCTTGGGTCATAATGTCAGGCCGCTCAAGAATTTTTCCCAACAGAATTGCTTTTCTTTCCAATAGATCATTGTGATTTTTTGCATATTTCGCCTCGTTTGAGATACAGGTTTTTCTGTTTAATTATATCACAATCTATTTTGAAAATTACTCAAAGAAAATTGTAATTCATCTAACACATATTTATCAGATTCTTTCTGCTGATGGCTTTGTATCGCCTGAATGGCGTTTTTCCCGCCAAGCCGTCCCAGCGCCCAGGCGGCATGGCTTCGAATCAGCGGTTCCGGGTCGCTAAGCGCGTTGGCGAGCGCGGGGATTGCTCGCGCGTCGCCGCTGTTTCCTAAAGCGACCGCGATATTACGCAAGAGCCCTCGTCGCTTTGTCCGCAGAATCGGGCTTCCCTTAAATCGTTGGCGGAACGTAGCGTCATCCAGTTTCATCAATTCAATTAAATCCGCTGGATTCAATCCAAGCCGGGGGTGGAATTCACTGACATCAACTGGTTGTGCGAAGCGGTTCCAGGGACAGGCTTGCAGACAGTCATCGCAGCCGAATATGCGATTGCCCATCAGCGGGCGGAGGTCGCGTGGAATCGGCCCTTTCAATTCGATTGTTAAATACGAAATACATCGCCGCGCATCAAGCGAGTAGGGTGAAACGAACGCGTTCGTCGGGCAACGATCGAGGCAACTGGTACACGTTCCGCAGTGCGCTTTGACGGGTGCGTCAAAATCGAGTTTGAGTGTGGTTAGTACCACGCCAAGGAAAAACCAATTGCCCATCTCCCGGCTGAGGATGTTGGTGTGTTTCCCAAACCAGCCGATGCCTGCCTGCGCGGCATAGTCGCGCTCTAATACCGGTCCGCTGTCGACGAACGCGCGCGCTTGATTGACGCCGTTGGTTTCGTGTTGGAGCCAATCGGACAATTCGTTCAGCTTGGGGCGCAACACATCATGGTAATCATCGCCCCAAGCGTAACGCGCGATAATTCCAGACGGAGTTTTATTCAGCGCGTTGAATTCTACTGTCTTGTATCGCTTCGCAACGACGATGACGCTTTGGATGTTCTCAAGCAGTTGATTGGGGGCGCTGCGCAGCGGTTCGCGGCTGGCCATGTATTCCATCTCGCCGTGGAAGTTATTTGCCAGCCATTCGCGATAATGATGGAGCGTGTTTGGCGAGGGAGGGGCAACGCCAACGCGATCAAAACCCAGTTGTATGGCGCGGGCTTTGATCGCGGCGTTATCCATTGAATTCTCTTACGCGGCTATTGCGCTTTTTTGTAATGCAAGTCCAGCGGCGCCGATGGTCCCGGCTTCTTCACCCAACTGGGCTTGTACGATGAGGGCGTCGAAATGCGAATAGAAAAAGACGCGCTTTTTGATTTCGTTGCGGGCGTGGTCGAACAACAGGTCGCCCATGTTTGACGCGCCGCCGCCGATACAAATGATTTCGGGGTTAAACGAGACGATGAGCGTACTGAGGCCGATGCCGAGTCCACGGCCTGCGTGGGCGCACACGCCCAATGCGACCTCATCGCCTTGCAGCGCGGCGTCGTTGACCATCTTGGCAGTCACTTCGCCGCCATTTTGTTTTGCCATATCTTTCATGATGCTAGGAATGTGGTCAACGCGAATGCGCTCATTGGCATAGCGCGCAATCGCGGTCGCGGAGGCGTAGGTTTCAAGGCAGCCTTCGTTTCCGCAGCCGCATACCGGGCCGGACGGGTCAACCATGATGTGTCCCAGTTCGCCCGCGAAACCGCGTGCGCCGTGAAAGACTTCACCGTTGCTGATGATGCCGCCGCCGACGCCTGTGCCCAGCGTCAATGCCATTACAACGCTCTTGCCTTGCCCAGGACCAAACAACGCTTCGCCTAATGCTGCGACATTGGCGTCATTATCAACCCAGGTCATCAGGCCGAATCGTTCTTGAAACGCGTCGCGAACGCTGATCCAATAATTCCAATCGGGAATATTTACCGGACGGGTGATGGCGCCGTTCTCGTGGTCGATCAATCCGGGGCTGCCCATGCCAACGCCAACCAGATCATCTTTGCGGCCCTTCATGGCGTCGGAGTCTAATATTTCCTGAATCAAATCGCCGATACGTCCAACCACGGCTTTACCGCCGGATTGGGCTTGCGTTGATTTTTTATACTGTGCGATCAATTTTCCCGATTCGTCGACCAAACCGGCTTTGATGTCGGTTCCGCCCAAATCAATACCAATTGCAATGCGGGACATAGCGGCATAACTCCATTGATGTATGTTGAGCCCGTTGGGGCGCGATTTTAAAAATACGGGATATAATGTATACGCGCAGGCGCATATTTTGCAGTGCTGCGCTTCATATCAAGCGCTCGTCTACCGTTCGCCAGCGCTTACATACAAGAGGGATACATGATATCAGTTTTAACGCAGTCCGGCCCGGCGGCCGCTGTCGCCTGGGTGTTCATTATCATCATGGCCATCTCGATTCACGAAATGGCGCACGCCTGGATGGCGCAACGCTGCGGAGACAATACTGCCGCTTCTATGGGACGAGTGACGCCGAACCCTGTCGCCCATTTTGACCCGATTGGTTTCTTGTGCGTCATGTTTGCCCCCATCGGTTGGGGAAAGCCGGTTCCCTACAACCCCTATAATCTTCAAGATGAGCGCCGCGACGGAATGTGGATCGCCTGGGCGGGGCCGGCCAGCAATTTCATTCAGGCAATCCTATTTGCCATTTTGCTTCAAGTGATTTTCTTCGCCCCGGTATATAGTACGCTCTATCAATTGCCTGGCGGGACGAATATCTTGATTGCCTGTAGTATGGTTTTTCAATTCGGCGTCATATTAAATGTTGGATTGGCGTTCTTTAATCTGATTCCAATTTTTCCTTTGGATGGAGAAAAAATCCTGGTCGGTTTGCTGCCCTTCGAGCAAGCCCGGACGGTAGAGAATCTGCGGCAATATGGAACCGGAATGTTAATGGGATTGTTGCTGATTAATTTCGCGGTGTACCCTGTTCTCACGCCGTATTTTATGCTTACAGCTCAACCCATCATCAATTTTTTGCTGCCATTTTAGCTGGAGAGACTCGACGGCTTGACGAAGCGCGGGCGGGCTAGATAATGTCAGTCGGTAGATTAAGCAGTAGAAGTATCCTACATACGAAGTTTCCTCTGCGGGAGTAGCTCAATTGGCTAGAGCATCAGCCTTCCAAGCTGAGGGTTGCGGGTTCGACCCCCGTCTCCCGCTTTGATTTCACTTCACTTCTGATTGTTTATCTGTTAACTAAACCTGCCCTAGGAACCCTCTCTGGAACCCTTTTTTAAAAATTTGAGACTTTTTTCTGTTTGGTGACAGAAATCCTCAATTTTATAATATCCTTAAAAATATACAGTTAAAAAAAAGTTATTTATTAATCTGGGGAAGTCTCCGCTCGATTATCTGGAGCAGTCTAATGCAAATTTGTCTTATCAAAAACGCCCTGCCGGATACAATGGCAGGGCGTTTCAATTCGATAATTTCAAGCGTATCTTTTAGTACAAGGGCCATGAAGAAAGGCTGCTGACAGATGTTGTCGGCTCGCCTGCGTATACGCCGAATATATGACCAACTGGGATTTCATAGACGCTGCCTTCATAATTGCAGTCGATTAGCATTCCAACCAGGCTGACTTCGTCTCCTGATTTTTCATACCAATAAATTTGGCTCCATGCCCCACCGTCTTCATTGGTTTTCAAAAAATCTAAATCGTCATCGCCGTCTATGTCGGCGCAAGTAAGCGCTTCAGAGCCGCCGCCTGGAACCGTTATAATCAATTCTTGCAAGTCTGACCATACGCCGGGGCTGGTTTGTTCAATCAAGTGTATTCCCGATTTATCTGGACTGTCTCCATAAAACATTTGAATCATGACGTAATCAATATCGTTGTCGCCGTCATAATCACATGCAGCGACGCCATTGACGCCGCCGTCACTTGGGTAGGATGCGCTCCAATTGAGTGTGCTGGTATAAATGAGCGTCGGCTCTCCAGTCGTTGTCAGCGTCCCGTCTGTTGAGAGCGTGAGAACCTGGTCATAGATTTCACACTTCATGCTTTTGGGACCAGCCGCATCGTTGTCTTCAACCCACACAATATGAATTTCGTCGCCGACTTTATAGATATCAACTCCAAGCGGACTCACGTCTGCTGGAGTCTTGAAAATCGGTTCCTGTACTGGTTCCCATTCACCGTTGGCGTTCAGTTTTCGGTGTTGAAATTCCGTCCCTTGGCTGGGAAAGTGCCCGGTCCCTTTCGATACGGCGATGATGGCGCTCAATTCGCCGTTTATCTCAATCATGTCAAACGCCATATCATAAACATTTCCGTCGTGAGTTTCAGTCTGAAAATAGGGAACGGTTAAGTATTGTTCGGCGCCGTCCCAATACTCATTGGCGCCATCATAAACCCACTCAACAATTGGATAGCCTTCCTCAGCGCTATAAGAATCAAAATTCGTAGTCCAGACTGAAAAGCCGTCGCTTACTCCTTCAATCGCGTGTGATGGCAAAACCATCAATGCGGTGATGGCAATCATTGTCCATAAAATTTTACTGGTCATTATTATTTCTCCCTTTTTTTATTTCCCCTGATAAACGATATTAGAATGAAGTGAAGTCAGCCGTTGGTCGAATTAAGTCGGATTCGATTATTTGCATGAATTGATCATTTCTTCAGAATAAATTGTTTTAAAGTTATATTTATCAAATAGGTATCGTTTTAATCTTCTTCTTTTTTATCTTTGTAGAATTAATTGGATTATACGGGAAAATTTTGTATGCGTCTATAAAATAATCGTTTTTTTTTAAAATTGTGTGTCTGGCCTCGTTTTTTCGTGCCAGTTGAAGTGATCGTTTTTAAATTCATCCGGTAAGTGAGTACCTACATTGATGGATGGTCATGATTTTGATTCCGAAAACATATCCCGGCGTATCAATAATTGACAAACCAATTCAGGCGTGGGTGTAACTCTGGGAGCGCCTGTGCATAAGAGCCTGAAAGCCCGCACTGACGCGAGCAGAGGTGTACCCATGCCACATGCAGCGAAATCTCAATTCAATGTATTAAAAAGTATCCAATTAACGGAAGAACCAGTTTTTAGTTGTTCCGAAATCGCAGCGAATTCGTTCGGCGTCAAATATCCCAACGATCTGAGCAGACGATCTTCAGAGATATAAGCATTTTCTTTCTTGAAAAATTGGACATCATAAAAATCTGTGATAGATTCGTTGGCTAAACGGGAAAAAATAGCTGGTCCAAATTTTGGAACACTGCGAGTCTGGTTGACCACCGATAAGCGCCGATATGCGAAAGGAATACGCAGAATAGAATTCGATTGAATCTAATTCATAAAATTGCGGCGGTGGATTTCTCCACCGCCTTTTTGTTTCTATTTTTTCTAATCTAGATCGACAGTTTTTCGTAGGCTTCGTCTAGGCCGCGGCGCATGATCCAGGCTTGGTCGCTTGAGCCATGGGCTTTCTCCATATTTGCGAGGGCCGTCATCAATGGCGCTTTGACCGTGCTGCATACAGCGTCGCTGCTGGTAATGGCTTTGGCTGCCATTGTATACATCGCTGCGCAACCCGCCGAGTTGCCGTGATTGTACATCGGCGCGCCGTGATTAATTGCAGTACGGATCATCTCACGCGCTTCGTGCGCGCTTGAGACTTCTTCCTTCGGCAAGATGACTGAATCAATGACATGAATCACGCCGTTACTTGCGTTGATGTCGGTCTTGGCAATCTGAACGCCGTTCACAAACGCCTTGCCGTCTTTCAACGTCGGCTTCAGTGATAAACCTGCAAGTGAATCAAATTTCTCTGTCTTAAGTACTGTCTCTGAAAAAGCGCGACTTTCAACAACATGGAGTTTCAGTATTTTTTGAAGTTGCGTTTTGTTTTCCGGCTTCAACAATGCTTCTACAGTACCTGCAGGCAATTTCGCGAAGGCGTCATCAGTTGGGGCAAAGACAGTAAATGGTCCGTCGCCAGACAATACGCCCGCCAGGCCCGCTGCTTTGGCGGCAGCAATCAGTGTATTGAACGAGCCTGCACCAGCGGCGGTTTCAACAATCGTCTTGTCTGATGGCAAGATCACTGAATCAATGACGTGGATAACGCCGTTGCTTGTTTTGATATCAGTCTTAATGACTTTGGCGTTGTCTACCATGACGGTCTTGTCATCAATTACGATGCTGGCGCGTTGCCCGTTGACTGTTTCAGCGCCGTTCAATTTAACTACGTCTTTGGCCATGACTTTCCCGGCTACGACGTGATAGGTCAGGATCGCAATGAGTTTTTCTTTATTTTCCGGCTTTAAAAGAGAATCAAGCGTGCCTTCAGGTAATTTGGCAAAAGCGTCATCCGTCGGTGCGAAAACGGTAAATGGTCCTTCGCCCTTCAACGTATCAACCAAGCCAGCGGCTTTGACTGCGGCAACCAGCGTGTTGAATGAACCCGCTGACACGGCAGTGTCAACAATATCGGCTTTGGCGTGATGCGCCGCGACGGCGACAAACGGTGATACAGACAACATTACAATCAGGGACAAAACGGGTGCGATAGTACGAATCATAATAGTCTCCTCTTTAGTTTTATATGGTTTTAAGGACATCAAATTACGTTGCGATTTGTCTACCTGCTTAACCTCCTGCCTGAATTTTATGATTTCATTCAATTAGTAAATGAATGTTATAACGTTCATTGTATGGTGGCGATACAGGTTATGCCAAAAAATAAAACCATAAAATATCAAAAAAAATAGTGGTGTGCAATACTTCTATTTAAAAAAGAATGATAAAACGTTCTTTCTAATAGAGTTTGTTCTGGGGTAGAGGGGAATTATCTGTGTGTAAATGTACCGGATTTCATTAAAAAAGGCGGTGGATTTCTCCACCGCCTTTGATGATTCGCGTTTTTGGGATGAATTACACGTCGCAGATTTCTACGGCGCGGCGTAGGGAATCAAACTTATGTTTGGCGCCGAACTCGTGCGCGACGAAGCCATTGAATTTGCCTTCTTCCGTTAATTTGGCGATGGCTTCCATGATGCCGACGTAATTGAGTTCTTGGAAATTATCCATGTCCTTGCGGCCCGGATTGCCCGCTGTATGGAAATGGGCGATGTAGTCAATGTTTTCGCGAATGGTGCGGATGAGGTCGCCTTCCATGATTTGCATGTGATAAATGTCGTACAATAATTTGAAACGCGGCGAGTCGACGCGCTTACATAATTCAACGCCCCAAGCGGTGTGGTCGCACATATAACCGGGGTGGTCGACTTTGCTGTTTAACAATTCCATACACATGGTGACGCCGAGGTCTTCGGCAACTTTCTTGCCTTCCATCAAAAATTTATAGCAGTTATCCATTCCTTCTTCATCGCTGATCCCGGCGCGGTCGCCCGCCATGACGATGACGTTCGGCCAGCCGTTATCGGCGGAAGCTTGCAAGTTTTTTTTCAGCGTTTCCATATATTTCTCGTGCATGTCAGGATTGTTCAATCCGTTTTTAATGGAACCAGCGCCTGGCGACATGCTCGAAATCATTCCGTGTTCTTTTAACTTGGCCCAGTCGCCTTGGCCGACGAGGTCGATGCCGATGATTCCCATTTGTTTGACGGTGGGCAAAAACTCGTCCCACGGATATTTGCCCCAAAAGCCTCGGCAGACGCATTGTTTGATGCGGCCTTTTAATTTCGCCGACGCCGCTTCGCTTTTGTCGCTGCGTCCTGAAATAAACGCAAAGGCAGAACCTGCCAGCAGGCTCTTTAGAATTCCCCGTCGCTGCAATATTGATTCTTTTTTCATGACACTCTCCTCAATTAATTCAGATGAAATCAAACTTGATTTTTGTAATGCGTTTCTGAAAGCGAGCGTAAGCGGTCGGCGGCTTGTTCGGCTGTGATGTCTCGCTGAGGCTCGCTCGACAGTTCGTAACCCACCTGGAATTTTTTCACCGTTGCGGAGCGCAATAGGGGTGGGAAGAAGTGCTGATGCAACACCACCCCGCGATGTGATTCGCCGTCCGTCGGCGCTTGGTGGATCCCCATCGAATAGGGAAACGAAACTTCGAATAAGTTGTCGTAACGAACCAACAGCGCCTGCATGATTGCCGCCCAATCGGCGATTTCTTCATCATGCAATTCTAAGATATTTCGTACGGCGCGTTTGGGCAATATCATCGCTTCAAACGGCCAAACCGCCCAATGGGGAACCAACGCAGCGAACGAATCATTGTGGCAGACGATGCGTTTGTCTTGTTCGAGTTCCCAATTGAGGTAATCAATTAACATGGTGGTTCCATGTTTTTTGTAATAGGACGCCTGAGTCTTGGCCTCTTTCGCCTGCATGGTGGGGACGCTGCGGTTGGCCCAGATTTGTCCGTGGGGATGCGGGTTGCTGCATCCCATGATGGCGCCTTTATTTTCAAAAATCGTGACGCAGGAGATGTCAGACCGCGCACCGATTTCAGCAAACTGCTTGCGCCAGACGTTGATAACAGTCTGGATGGATTCGGCGTCCATTTCGGCAAGAGTCAGATTATGCTGAGGCGAAAAGCAGATGACGCGGCAGACGCCTGTTTCGGGCTGCTCACGCACCAGAGCGTTGCAATGTTTCTGTTCCGGCTCGTGAGGCGTATCGGGAAGCAGGGCGGAGAAGTCGTTATCAAATACAAACGTAGTGTCGTATTTCGAATTCTGATGTCCGCCCGCCCGTTCGTTGCCGGGGCAGAGGTAACAGCCGGAGTCGTACTCAGGCCGCGAGTCGGGCGGCGTCTTCTCGACTTGCCCCACCCAGGGCCGTTTGGCGCGATGAGGCGAGGCCAACACCCATTCTTGCAATAGCGGGTTCCAACGGCGGTGTGGGTGGTCGTTCGGGTCAAAATCAGTCACGTCGTATCCTTTATGAATCGTATCCGTTTGGGTTTTTCTTGTGCCAGTTCCAGGCGCTGGCGACGATGTCGCGCAAGTCGGTAATCTGCGGCGTCCATCCCAGGCGCTCTTTCGCGCGCTGGGCGGAGGCGGTAAGCCGATCAGGGTCGCCGGGGCGGCGGGGCGCTTCAATTGCCGGGATCGGATGCTCAGAAACCACGCGGCAGGCTTCAATCACTTCACGAACTGAGAAGCCCTGTCCATTGCCCAGGTTGCAAGTGATGCTCTCATTGCGAATAAACTCTAACGCTAGTCGGTGCGCTTCGGCGAGATCGCTGACGTGTATGTAATCACGGACGCATGTTCCGTCCGGCGTATCGTAGTCGGCCCCGAAAATTGAAATATGCTCGCGTTGTCCTAAGGCGACCTGTAATGTCAGCGGGATGATATGCGTTTCGGGATCGTGGTCTTCTCCGATGGTTTGGGTGGCGCCAGCGGCGTTAAAGTAGCGCAGCACGGCGTAATGAATGCCGTAGGCTTCTTCATAACTTTTCAGGATATATTCAAACGCCAGTTTGGAGCGCCCGTACGGGTTAATCGGAATCGTCCGGCTGTCTTCTTGAATGGGTTCGTCTTCGGGATTGCCATACACTGCGGCGGTAGATGAAAACACAATGCGCTTGACATCGTGGTCGCGCATCTGGTCAATCAAGACGCGCCCGCCTTCGGTGTTATTGTGAAAGTATTTGTCCGGCTGGGTCATTGATTCGCCCACCAGACTGTAGGCGCCGAAGTGCATGACGGCGTCGATAGCGTTGTCGTCAAACACGGCTTTTACTGCATCCTTGTCGCGCAGATCAGCGACGACCAAACCCGCAGATTCATGCACGGCCTGGCGATGGCCTTTTTCGAGGTTGTCGAACACGATGACTCGATGGCCGTGTTCAGCCAACAAAGCCGAGGCGACGCTGCCAATATAGCCAGCGCCGCCGACGACCAGTATTGTTTCTGTATTGCTCATTCAATTGGCTCCTTGCGTCTGAACATGACGCAATCAATTACCGCGTAGAAAACTGATAAATCGTCGTTGATGTATAGGTCTCGCCCGGTTTCAAAATCGTTGATGGAAACTGCGGCTGGTTGGGCGAGTCGGGAAAATGCTGCGTCTCCAGACAGAAGCCGTAGCGATGGTTATATACCTTGCCATCTTTTCCCGTCAGGGTTCCATCCAGAAAATTGCCGGAATAAAACTGAACGCCGGGTTCGGTGGTGAAGATTTTCATCTCACGGCCTGACTTGGGTTCGTAGACGGTTCCGACAATAGATAACACGCCGTATGGATGATTGAAAACGAAATTGTGGTCGTAGCCGCCGCCGAATTTGATCTGCTCATCATCAGCGCCGATTCGTTCGCCGATGGCGTGCGGCGTGGTGAAATCAAACGGGGTGCCTTTGACGCTGGTGATTTCACCTGTGGGGATCAATGTCTCATCCACCGGCGTGGCCCAGGGCGCTTGCAGCGTTAGTTCATGGCTGAGGATATCGCCGTTGCCTTGGCCCGCGAGATTGAAGTAGGAATGGTTGGTGATATTTTTCGGCGTGGGTGCGTTTGATTCAGCGACGTAATCCAACCGAATGCCGTTTTCTTTCGTCAGCGTATAGGTGACGGAGCATTTCAAAACGCCAGGGTAGCCTTCTTCGCCGTCGGCGCTTTTGTAGGAAAACTTAATGCTGGGTTCGTCTGATTTGCTGAGAACTTTGGCTTTCCAAACTTGCTTGTCAAAGCCTTTCAGCCCGCCGTGCAGATGGTTCAGGTCGTTGTTGATCGCCAGCGTGTAGGTTTCGCCGTCGAGGTGAAACTTGCCGCGCACGATGCGGTTGCCGACGCGGCCTACGACGCAGCCAAAATAGGGGCTGTCAGAAATATAGTCGTCAAGATTATCAAAGCCGAGAACCACATCGCCCAGCTTGCCGTTTTTGTCGGGGACGTTGAGCGAAACCACCGTCGCGCCGTAGGTCATGATGCGTACAGACACGCCGTTTTCATTATTCAGCGTATAGATGTCAACACGTTTGCCGTCGGGCGTTTTACCGAATGGTTCTTTGCTGACGTTGCTTGCGCTTGCTGTCAATGCGGTCACGATGACTGCTCCAAGTAAGAGTGTGGATAAGCGTCGAAACATGTTCCTCTCCTATTCATATCAAATTGATTCCTGGATTAAATTTCAATGGCTACTTTGCGGTAATGATTGCCGCGTCGATAAACTGGCCGCCTTCATCTTGGTGGCAATGGACCGCGATGGTGTTCGCGCCTTTTTTCAACGCGCTCTTAAGCGCTTCGGTGATATCAAAACCGGCGTAATCGTCGTTCCAGTGGCCGCGATGCCAAACTAACTTTCCATTGACGTAGACATGGGTTTCGTTGTCGTAATGAGTGACGAGCAGCGCGGAGCGAAACGCTTTGCCGTCGTATTGAAATTCGCGGCGCAGCCAAATGTCTTTTGTATTCCATTCCGTATTGACATGCGAATCGCCCTCGCCGCCGAAGCCGCCTTTGCCGGTTTTCCAACTGTTGTCATCGAATTGGACGTTCATCCACTCATCGCCGGGTTGTTGGGTCGTATATTGCCACGGTTTGTTGGCGTTGCCGTCAGGCGCGGCGCCCAAAAGCAGGTTGTAAGTTGTCGCTTGTTTTTTGACTTTCAAGGGCGGGTTTTTCTCATACGCTGCCGTACGAGTTTGAATCGCGTGTAACTTGGCGGCGTCGAATTTCGGCGTACGGTCATAGAAGAATATGCCGTTTTTCTCTTGTTCAATGTCAGTCAATTGCGTATAGCAATAACCGAAGAAGTTGGGGTTGTCTAATTGCGCATCGACTAAGCCTTTGAAGCGCGCGTAGAATTCATCCAGCGTCTTGGGTTGATTGCCGTAGCCCCATGACTCTTCGGTGGTATGGGGGAACCAGCCAATGCCGCCGAATTCACTAATGAAAAACGGAATGCCTTTTTTTGAGCCGGAGCCGTAGCGCGAAGGCATGGGCGCACTGTTAAAATAATTGTCCCATTTGCTCGCTAGCTCTTCCGCATTCTGATTGTAATCGTGCGCATCCATCACTTCGGGGTCGGGAAGGCTATGCACCCAGCCGCTGGTGTCGATTAATGGGCGGGTCGGATCAATGATCTTGGTCAGTTCATGGACGGTGTTTTGCAACTCGCCTGCATCCGCTGGCGTTTCATTAAAGGGGCACCAGCCGATGACCGACGGATGGTTGCGGTCGCGGCGGACGATGTTGACCCACTCGTTGATCCACGGACGGTTCACAATGGGGTTGCCGTAGTCGGCGCCGTAACTGGGGAACTCGCCCCAAACCAGATAGCCTAACTTGTCGGCCCAATAGAGAAAGCGCGGTTCAAATACTTTCTGGTGTAAGCGGGCGCCGTTGAAGCCGACGGATTTTGACAAGACGATATCGTTTTTCAGCGCTTCATCGGTCGGGGCGGTCCAGATGCCGTCCGGGAAGAAACTCTGGTCGAGTACCAATCGCTGAAAGACGGGCTTGTCATTAATTAAAATCGCGGCGCCTTCGATATCGACTTTGCGTAAACCAAAATAACTATCGACTTGGTCAATCACTTTGTCGCCGAGTGAAAGGGTGAGTTTCAGGTCATACAAAAATGGATCATCGACAGACCACAGATGTTTGTCGCTCAAGTCGAGGGTCAAGTAGTTGTTGCGCATGACCGCGTCGCATTTGACCGAACCGACTTTCTTGCCGTTCGCTAATGCGACGGCGTGAAGGGTAAGGCCGTCCGCCGGGCCGTCGATTTCCGGTTGTAAGAGAATACGGCTATTGTCAGGGTCGGGCGTCATACGGACGTCTTCGATGAAACTTTCTCCAACGCCTTCTAACCAGACCGTCTGCCAGATGCCCGTCGTGCGCGTATAGAAAATTGCGAAACTTTTTTCGCGAATGGATTGCTTGCCTAAGGGTTGCAACCCGCCCGCGCTGTCGTCGAAGGCATGAACGATGATCGTGTTTTCGCCGTCTTGCAAATGGTCGGTGATGTCAAACGTAAAGCGGGAATATCCGCCTTCATTTTTGCCGACAAAGAGGCCATTGACCCACACGCGAGAAATCCAGTCGCAGGCTTCAAGGTGAATCAAGACGCGCTCTGTCTTCCAGTTTGATGGGACCTCGAACGTCCGGCGATACCAGGCGTTTTTCATGAAGTCCGTACGCTGAATTCCAGACAAGGAACTTTCGCGGCAGAATGGAACTGTGATTTCTTCGGGAAACTCTTTTAACGCAAGAAACGACTCATCCGATGAATCATTGGTTTCTGCATAATCCCACACGCCGTTCAAGTTGAGCCATTCAGAGCGGACCATCTGGGGAAACGGGTGTTCGGGGCGGGGAATTTCGCCGTAAGTTGTCAGGGTGATGCAGAAAACCGTAAGACAAATAAAAAAAGGATTAAATACGCGCGTCAACATGCTGTGTTCCTTTCAGGATGACAAATTCATTAACAAGGTACCGCAAATTCGGGCGGAAAGCAAACTCCGCCTCCGCCCGAATTGTGGTCAATATAGGTTTGATAACGCAACATCAGTTTTGAAGCGTTACAAATATAGCGATGTATGAATTACGGCCCATAGCGAACAATGTTGCCGTCGCTCAGAAGGCCGTTGGTTGCGTCATAACTGATATATTGGCCTGCAAGTGGATGGCCTTGTGGATAGACGAGATTGCCGATCCATTTCTTCGTCGGACCGAAACCGCGAAATTGATATTCATATTTGTTTGCGGGGAACGCGGTTTTTTGCGCCCAATAGCTGCCGCCCCGGTCATTGCCGTTGGCCCAATAGCGCGTCCAGTAATCATAGTTGCCTTGCGTATTGCTGCCGTCTTTGGGGCCGTCACTGGTGTCGGTCGGACGTTCATTAAAGGGATCAAGCGGGATGCTGGACATATAAGAGATAGGCGTCGTCAGCGGGATATAGCGTTCGTGCATGAGTCCGCCGCGCACCGGATAAAAATTCTGGTCCATCATATACATTCGCACGGCAGTGTCGATTGTGCGGATATCGCTTTCAACGCGGGCAACTTTTGCGCGGATTTGCGCGTTCAAGAAATTCGGAACGGCGATCGCGGCGAGAATTCCAATAATGGCAACGACGATGAGTAACTCAATTAAGGTGAATGCCTTGGTCCTCATGGAAAATCCTTTTGATCGGATATGTGTTCAAATATATATTATTAGCATTTGTGTTATACGAAATGGGTGGAGGTTTGTCAATTCAAATATTGCTATCCAATATCACTTCCAGCAAACAATCATTGTGGTGTAGACAAAAAAATGGACGAGAAATAAATTCCCGTCCCAAGTCGCCATCATCTGAATTGGTTGGAGATTTTCGTAGTGATACTTCGTTTTCTGGTTTGTTTTTTGACATGCGGAGGAAACTTACATTTATCCCAAATAATTAATGGGGCAAAATAAAGTGTGAATGACCTACTCCCCTACATTCAATAAACAAAACATCAGTTAACTTGGTACTAGTTTATGCGGATGTGATAAAATGGATCACCAATTTGCGAAAAAAAATCGCCATTTTTCGAACCACTGAATTGAGAGAGTTGGAGAGTGTTTTGTAACCGCTGTCACAGCGATGAAATGGGGAATTATGGGGGTTATTTAACCAATGTCATTGACTTAAGACTTCTAGCCCCCCTTTTTACGCTGAAAGCGCCAGGGGGGGATTTCAAAACAGCACAAACAAAGCGATACATTCAAGCAATATCTCAAGGGCTGCCGTCGCTTCGCGACGCCTTGCCCTTGCCACCCCTTAAGTCAATGACATCGACTATTTAACGCCGTATGTTTTACGGTATTTTAATAGACTCATGTTTTTTTCACGTTGAAAGTAGCGCGAAATGTGTTCGTTTCCATTGAAACTGAGCGACAAAGCAATCTGAGAGACGGACAGATTGGTTTCAATCAACATCTGAGCAATCTTATCAGTACGAACGCGGCGTATCTCTTGTAGGAGGGTGGTTCCCAATTGGTCGCGAAATCGTTTTTCTAAAACCCTTCGTGATAGCGTAACAACCTCTACAACGTCGCTCACGCAAATGTTGTCGGTCGCATGAAGCCGAATAAACCGTACGGCCTTCGAAACGTCTGCATCATCAATTGCGGTAATGTCGGTTGAAAGCCGAGGTACGACATGCGACGCATGAATCATAATGTCACGGTTTTCATCATCTTTACCGTCCATGAGTTGATCGAGGACGGCGGCGCCTTCATAGCCTGCGCGTTCAAAATTCACAGAGACGCTAGACAACGGCGGGTCGGACAATTCACAGATCAATTCATCATTGTCGGCGCCGATGATGGCGAGTTCATCGGGGACTTTCATTCCCGCTAATTTGCTGGCTTGAAGCGCTTGCTGGCTGCGGTCGTCGTTACAACACATCAGTCCAACGGGCGTGGGGAGCTTCTTTATCCATTTCACCAGGAAGTCTTGTTCTTTCTCCCAGGTGAGCGTCAATGGATTTGATGGCGGTTTATAGATCGAGGTTTTATAACCGGCGTTTGAAATTTGCGCACTGAAACTCTCGCTCCGCTCGACGGACCACGGTTTGTCGTCGAAGCCGCAATAGGCGAAATGTTTCAGTCCGCTTTTGAGTATGTGTTCCGCCGCCATGCGCCCGATGGCTTTCGAGTCGGAGATGATGTTGGTCACGCCTTCGACTTTTTTGAAATGGTGTCCGACGACAATCAGCGGAATTCCTAACTCGATGACTTCCTGAACCAATTCCGAGTCGCGCATGATGATGCCGTCAGTATTCAGGTTTTTCAAACGGGGAAGCACTTCGTCAAGTCCGCCGGGTTCCCAATAAAACGTCCACGGCCCATGAAGCCGCGAATATTTCGCGATGCCGCGTAACAAGGCGCGCCCCGATGAGCGTGAACTTTCTATGGGCAGAACGACTGTTCGCATTTTGGCGACGCGCATTCGTGAAATGGTGATTATTTTTTTGTATTACGATTATATCGCATTTTTGTTCGAGATCAATCAATTTGTTCGATTGTCTATTTAATAAAAGTCAGACGAAAAAGGCCGGTGAGAGATTCACCGGCCTGATTGAAATTCAATGGGTACTGGAATGAATGCTTAAGCGACTTCCCAGCCTTTGCGGTATTCTTTGGTCACAAACTGGTTGGCTTCTTTTTTATTGGTAAAGCGCATGTTGGGGCCGTCCCAATTTAGCGTTTCAAACGGGAATCGCAGTGAAATATTGCCCATCACCACCCACTCGGTTAGCGGGCCGGCGTGGTTGAAGTTTGAACTCGCTTTTGAACCGGTTTTGCATGACAAAATCCAGTCTTCTTTGTGCATACGGTCAGTCTCGCCATCGCCGATAACGGGGATGCGCGGAATGATTTTACTCGGCTTTTTGTAATCTTTCACAATTTCGCCGTTCACCGCCAACACGTTGCCCTCGCTGCCTTTCATGACGATGACGCCTTTTTCTCCGACGAACATGGTGCTGGTCGATTCACTCGTAAGGTTCAAGTCTTCTGAGAAGCCTTTTGGGGTTTTCGGTTTCAATTTTCCGTCGTACCAGGTTAAGGACGTCGCATCAAAACTCCCGCGTTTGGGGAATTGATATTCAATAATCGCTTCTGTTGGATAAGTTTGGCTGTTCGCATCTTTTTGATGGATGCACTTGACGCTGGTTGGATATTCCAACTGAAGCGCTTTGACGACCGGGCTGAGGTTATGGCAGGCGATGTCGCCCAAGGCGCCGCAGCCGTAATCCCACCAGCCGCGCCATTTGAAGGGACAGTATCCTGAGTTATAGGGACGGTAGGGCGCGGTTCCTAACCAAAGGTCCCAATCAAGTGTTTCGGGAATGTCTTGTTCGGGCAGTGCGTTGGGGACGCCTTGAGGCCACCAGCCAATAGAGCGGTCGGTCCAGGAATGAACTTCGTGTACTTGTCCGATTAAGCCGCTCCAGATCATTTCGGCAACTTCGCGGTGCTGAGCGGTTGCGGCGCCTTGGTTACCCATTTGCGTCGCAACGCCATATTTTGCGGCGGTTTCGCGCAGCAGCCGCGCTTCAAAAACGGTATGGGTCAGTGGTTTTTGTACATAGACGTGTTTGCCGCGCTGCATACATTCCATCGCGACGCGTGCGTGCATGTGATCGGGGATCGAAATCGTAACGGCGTCGATTTCGGGGCAATCGTCAAGCATCTTACGAAAGTCTTTGAAGCGTTTCGCATCCGAATAGCGGTTGAAGGTCCCGCCTCCACTCCGCCAGTCGACGTCGCATAGCGCAACGATGTTTTGGCTATTGCAGGTATCAACGTCGCTTGAGCCTTTTCCGCCGATGCCAACGCATGCAATGTTCAATTTTTCCATTGGCGAGGAGTAGTGGCTTTTTGCCAGCGTGGTCGTACGGGTTCGATTGGTTGCGCATCCAGCCGATGCCGCAGCGGCGGCGGATGTAAGAAGAAATTGGCGGCGATTAAAATGAGATTTCATGATTTCCCCCGGATGTATGAGTAAGTTATCGTCCGTTATAAAACAAGATGGTGGATGCTGTCAAGCAATCGGGCGATTGTTTTGCGCTTGGTTCGCTTGATTTGAACCAGGCTTTCGATTTAGTATTCATAGAGTATCTACAATAAAAAATAGGGAGATCACTATGCGAATTCACTTTATGGGCGCGGCTGGCGGCGTAACGGGCTCGATGCATCTGATCGAAGTGAACGGCAAACGCATCCTTCTCGACTGCGGGTTTTTCCAAGGCCGCCGCGATGAGAGCAATCAACTCAACCGCAATCTCCCGTTTTCGCAACAAAATATTGATTGCATGGTATTGTCGCACGCGCATATCGACCATAGTGGAAACATCCCCTTGCTCAGCCGGGGCTATGAAGGCGACATTATTTGTACGCTGGCGACGCGCGACCTTTGCGCTGTCATGTTGATGGACAGCGCCCATATTCAAGAAAAAGACGCCGAGTTTTATAACAAAAAAATCGCGCAAACCCCTGATGATTATATTACGCCGATCTACGGGTATGCGGATGTCGATAAATGCCTCAAGCAATTTGTGGGCATCAATTACGAACGCCCGTTTCATTTATGCGACGGCGTGACGTTGACATTCTTTGACGCCGGCCATGTTCTTGGTTCCGCCGTGACCGTGTTGGATATCGTCGAAGACGGCAAGAAGCAACGCTTGGTCTATAGCGGCGACATCGGGCGACGTATGAAACCTATCTTAAAAGACCCGGTCTATGTGAACGACGCCGATATCATGTTGCTGGAAAGCACCTACGGCAATCGCGAGCATGAGGCGATTGAAACGGCGGACGATCAACTCGCGAAAGCAGTCAACGACATACAGGCCCGCAAGGGTAAATTGATTATTCCAAGTTTTGCGTTAGAGCGTACGCAAGAGATCATTTATTGTCTGCGTAAGTTGCTCAAAGAGAAACGAATTGAGCCGATTCCTATATTTATTGATAGTCCGCTCGCGATCAGAGTGACGGAAATTTTCCGCTTGCATCCAGAGTGTTTTGATGAAGAAATTCTCTCGTTATTTAACATGCGGGAAGACCCGTTCGATTTTCCCAATTTAGAAATGTCGCGCAGCAAAGAATCATCACAGGCGCTGAATGACGTTGACGGGCCGATGATTATTTTGTCCGCATCCGGCATGTGCGAAGCCGGGCGCATCCTCCATCACCTGCGCAACAACATCGGCGACCCGAACAATATGATTTTGATCGTCGGGTTTCAGGCGAAAAATACGTTAGGCCGAAAAATTCTCGAGCGCCGTTCCACAGTGCGTATTTTTGGCCTTGAACATAATCTCGAAGCAGAAGTGCGCGTTATCAATGCATATAGCGGCCATGCTGACCGGCATGGACTGGACCGGTTTGCAAACGCCTCCAAAGAGACTGTGAAGAATTTGTACCTCGTTCACGGCGAGCCGGAACAGAGCAAGGCGATGGCGGAGCGGTTGCTACAGAACGGCTTCTCTCATGTTCATGTTCCAGAACGGGGTGAGTATGTGGATGTATGAGCAGAGACTGTAAATGATATAAACAAAAGTATTCTGTATTAAACGCCTGAGATGTGGAGCCCGTTTCATTGATTAAAAGCACGGCAATGATTGAATTTTCTAAACAAGAGACGCGGTTCATTACTGTGTTTGCAGTGATATGCGTCGTTTATTTTTTTGTGAGTTTTGTGTTTGATCAATTTGTTGAATTGGCCTATTACGATGAGTTGCAGGCTTTGTTTGTTCCCGCTCTCTTGTATCCTTCATTTCATTTTTCTCGCAAAGTTTATTTCTTCAGTACGGCGCTGGTTATGCTTACGATTGGATTAACCGATTTTGCGCTTATGACTGATGCGGTTGGCGCTGTTCGTACGGCTGCGATTGTTTTGATCGGAGTATTAATGGCGCAGGAAATGATCTTTCGAAACGCGCGAACGCAGCGCATTTTGAAAGATGAAAAAGAAGAAATTGCAGCCAAACTCGAACAGACATTAGATAAAGTCCGTCGGCTGAGTGAAATTCTACCCATGTGCGGCGTTTGCAATCAACTGAGGACAGACGATGAAACCTGGAGTAAGTTTGAAGGGTTTCTCAAAGATGAACTCCATGTTGAACTTATTCACGGCGTTTGTGAAAATTGTCTCCGTGAAATGATGGACGATATTAGCGTAGAAAAGGGCGATTCGTCGACAGACCTGCTATTCGAATAATCAATCGCCCGCTGGCGCTGGTTGTTCGTTGTTGCGCGAGGCGAGCGCGATCCAACCTCGATCTGTATATACGGGCGCAGGCCAAATTTTTCCTACTTGACGAACACGGTAATAGGGACGGGTGTTCAAGTCTTCAAGTTTTCGTTTAAACCACCAATGCACGGGTAGGATATTTAACTCACGCATCAATATGGGATGAAACGAATATCGCTTTTGCAGTTTCATCAATTTCCCTCAATATAGCAATGCGCCTTAAATGCGCAGGAGTCTCTTACAAACGATGATGTATGATGTGGGTTTCAGTGTGATTAGCAAGTGTAATGCAAGAGACTTCTCCCAAATAAATCAGGAGAAGTCTCGTAATAGGCTCAATTCTATTGAATTAGGATAAGCCTGCCAATGTCCACGGTTCGCGCATGGGGCGCGACAACAGCCAGTTGGCGGGCGTATCTCCGATAAATTCTTCTTTCTCCGGGTCCCATCGCAATTTACGTTTTAATAACATGGCAATATGGCCGATGTGGGCGATTGTGATGGTGCGGTGCCCGGTTTCCGCAGGCGCGTAGCATTCTTTGCGCGACTTGACGCAATCGAGGAAATTGCGCTGCTCGCCTTCGGGGCAGGTATACAACTGCGTTTCCATTTTGCTGATTGGTTCATCCAAAATTGCTTGTGAACTGGCTTCGAGCTCTGCCCGCCAGCCGTCGTTGCCAATCCAGCCGTCGCTCCCAATGAATTTGAGATAGGGGTTTTTCGATTCGACGATGAGTTTGACGCCGTCGGCGAATGTATAGTTTATGATAAAATCATGGGCGACATCATATAGCCCCTCGTTGGGGAACTTGCCTTTGCCTTCAATCTCGACCGGGCCGGTCTGCTCGGTTCCGTGGCCCCACTGCGCCAGGTCAATCATGTGGGCGCCCCAGTCGGTCAACTGCCCGCCGGAATACTCCATGATCCAACGGAAGTTCCAATGACAGCGCGCTTCGCTGTAGGGACGCACCGGCGCTTGTCCCAGCCACATATCGTAATCAAAGCCTTCAGGGGGATCTTTGATCTCCATACTTGCCTTGTTGATGCCGGGTTTGCCGGGCAGGCCGACGCGAATCTCTTTTAGTTTTCCAATTCGTCCGTTGCGTACGAGCGTACATAAGCGGTGGTAATTCACGTCAGAACGGTTTTCGGTTGCGGTCTGAAATACGCGCTGGTATTTCTTCATCGCGTCTGCAAGCAGGCGGCCTTCGATCACCGTGAGCGACAGCGGCTTTTCGCACATGACGTCTTTGCCCGCTCGCGCCGCCATGATGGAAGGGATGACGTGCCAATGGTCAGGGGTGGCGTTCATCACGGCGTCGATGTCGGTTCGCTCTAAGATTTCGCGAAAGTCGTTGTAGTCGTCGCAGCCGTTGTAGGCGCCGCGTTCTTTCATTTCTGCATAACGGGTTTCGATCAAAGCCTTCGCTGCGAGCCGACGCGAGCGGTCAACGTCGCACACCGCCAGAATGCGGCAGTCCGGCTCAGGTAGAAAGCGCTTAATGTTGCGGTTAACGCCGTGGTCGCCGGTTCCAATCACGCCAAGGGTGATCTGGTCGCTGGGCGCGGTGGCGCCGTTGCGTCCTAACACGGTGGACGGCACAACCATCGGCGCGGCGGCGGTCAACGCGGCGATTGAACTCTGGCGAAGAAACGAACGACGGGTGTGATATTTAGATAACATGATAGTTCCCCAAGAAATGATGGATGATTTATCTTACCCAATCATTGCCGGGGAAATATAGGGATGCGAAAAAACTCGCCGACGCGTTGAATTTTGATTACCGATTATTTTTGTGATGCGAATGTAGAGCAATGAAATTACGTCCTGGTTGCCTCTGGGAACAGAGGCGCACCAGTTTTCATTTTATAACTTCAATTCATCCGGTAATTGAGTACCTAGTATTTATGGATAGCCATAATTTTGTTTCGGAAAACGTGTTCCGGCCTGTCAAAAATTGACAAATCAAATCAGGCATGGATGCAACTCTGGAAGCGCCTGTG
>JAVCCE010000061.1 GCA_030765645.1 Candidatus Hinthialibacter antarcticus
AGACGGTCGCCTGGACGCCCTTCTGAAGAGCGGCGGTTGGAGCACTTTGCGCTCCACCACCCGCTCTTCAGAAATCTTCATTTCCAACAGTATAGTTATAGCCTATTTTCAACAGACAATTGCGAGGGAGCGTTAGCGACTGCGGCAATCTCGGTTTGATGAAAAATGAAATGCGAGACCTGCCTGCCGCAGGCTGGTTGCTTCGCTGCGCTCGCAATGACTCAGATAACGAGTTGTAAAGAAAAAGCGGGACTGGAAACCAGCCCCGCAATAAGATTAAGAAACACTGAGGGTGTGAGCGTATTTAGGTACGGCTTACGGCTCCATCTCAAAAGCGCGTACGCCCGTGATTCGGACTTTATGCACGCCTTCGCCGACGATTTGCGCAACGAGCATCATCGGGTTATTTTGTACGGACGCCATGCCGCTGACCACAAATGTCTTGGTCGAACCAAGCGGGACTTGCGCCAGTGGAATTTCATGGATCGCCATATTGCTGCCGTTGCCGATCAGCAATGTCAGCGTACCGCCGATGTCGTTGGTGTCACGGACCACGTCAAATTCAGCGGCAAATTTCTTCGGCGCTTCACCCATATCATATAGCGACCCAAACCGCACGGCTTCGTCTCCCGGCGCGAGTTCAAGCACCAAATCAGAGCCGTCAAAGGTCGCGGAACCTGAGGTGTCAGGAGACAAGAACAAGTTCGGCTGCCACTCGCCCAGCGCGACAAAGTCGTCAGGCTGACGCAAGGTTTCGTTCTGGTCGATTACCATATTATCAAAGTAGAAGGTCGCGGTTTGTTCGCCTTCGTTGAACAGCGTGATGAACGGCGTCACGCTGGTATACTCTTGCACCAACTCGATGCGAATCTGGCGCCATTCGCCCAGGCTAACTTCCGGCGCACTGTTGTATGAATACCCCGCCGAACCGTCAACGCCGCTTATTTGCGTGAAGGCGCCGACTGCAACTTGCAGCGATTCGCTCATGGCGTTGTACCAACCCGAAATGCGGGCCGGATTGGAACCGAGTTCCACTTGCGGGCCGATGATCGTTACCAGTTGCCCAGCAGGAACCGTTACGCGCAGCCCTACGCCATTGCTTGCTTCAGGCATGGCGGGATCGCTGGGCGTCACTTCGATTCCCGTGTCGGCTGTGAATGGGAACGCAGCAAAACCGAGATCAATCAACGAAGCGCCAAATGGTTCAAACGGGAAGGTGTATACCCGCTCGCCCAATGGAGGCGTCGGCGTTGGAACTGGAGTGTTCGTCGGCGGTACTGGAGTGTTGGTCGGTTGTCCCGGCGCTGGCGTACTCGTCGCTACAGGAGGAACCGGAGTGTTAGTCGGCTGTCCTGGAACCGGGGTGTTAGTCGGCTGTCCTGGAACAGGTGTATTCGTTGGAGGAACCGGCGTGTTCGTCGGCTGCCCAGGAACCGGAGTATTCGTTGGAGGAACCGGCGTGTTAGTCGGTTGTCCTGGAACTGGTGTATTCGTCGGCGGAACCGGCGTGTTAGTCGGCTGCCCAGGAACCGGAGTATTCGTCGGCGGAACCGGCGTGTTAGTCGGCTGTCCTGGAACCGGAGTGTTCGTCACCGTCGGGGGCACAGGGGTGTTGGTCGGCGGCCCCGGCGTTGGCGTATTGGTCGGCGGCCCCGGCGTTGGCGTATTGGTCGGCGGCAGCGGCGTCGGAGTTATTGTCGGCGGCACTGGCGTCGGCGTGATGGTCGGCGTATTCGTCGGCAGCGGCGTGTTGGTCGCCGTCGGAGGAACAGGAGTGTTGGTTGGCGGTACAGGCGTTGGCGTTGCTTCAACGTCAAAGCGCAAATACACACCGTTTGGATATGGGTTCTTCGACTGGTCAGCATCATTATTGAAGACTTCAACACGACGGCTGAAGGCGCCAACCGGAGCGAGACCAAAGTCAACATTGACGTTAACTTTCTGATTTTCACCCGGCTCAACATTAAACGGTGCGGGCGGATCCAAATCGATCCAATCGCTGTCCACGTCAAAGTCTAGCGATGAAACCTGCAATGTGCCCTGGCCATCGTTATAGACGCGGAACGATTGTGAATCATTCACGCTAGAGAAGAAATCGCTGACAACCGAGAAGGTATTCGGCCCAGTCGGTACTAGAGTTCCTTCGACGCGGTAGGTCCATGTTCCCGCTTCAGGGTTAGCAACAACCACCTGCTCGACATTATCAACCGTATTGACGCCGCGAGTCGCTGCAACGCTGGGTTGGTTTTTGTTCAACACCCACGGGCGATGAGTCACGCCTGAGGGCGAAACCAACACCAAGTCAAGATTGTTGATGAGCGGCGTATCGGTTGAGTACGGTCCTGGAGGATCCGTCCACACCACGGTCACTTTTAATTCAGGCTCTCCGGCGGGAACCGATACGCGATATGACAACATGCTGCCGTCGGTCACTTCGCCTTCGCGCCATTGTAAGTTGTTGATGAGATTGGCGGTATTTTCCGCCTGCATGATGCCCCAGCCATATTCATAATCGGGACCCACGCGGCCTAAGTCTCTGGCGCCGTGGATCAACATGGCTTTCATCGAAGAGGCCAGCGGGTCTTCGCCATGCTGCTCAAGGAAATATTGATAGAGCAGCGCTGCCGTGCCGCATGCGCTGGGCGACGACATTGACGTTCCTGACATATAGCCGTGGCTGTTGTTAAGCGTGGTTGAATATAACGACACGCCGTTGGCGCAGATATCTGGCTTGACGCGACCATCGTTGGCCGGGCCCCAGCTGCTGAACGAAGACATTGTATCGTTGTCTTCCAACGCGCCGATGGTGACGATGTTTTTCGCAACGCCGACGGCGGGGATGGTGTCATAGGGGCCGTCGCGACGCGGGCCGCCATTGTAAGCGTCAGGGCCATCGTTGCGGTCATTGCCCGCCGATTTAAAAATCAACAGGTTTTTCTTGTAGACCACATCATCATAGCCGCGAGCGCTGTAGGCGTACAAACCAAACAAGCGGTCGCCGGTGTCTTGCCACCCGCCGTTGTAATACCAACCCGCGATGTATCCGTATGAGTGGTTAGAAAGACGTACGCCCAAATCAATCGCGGCGTTCATTTCGCTGACGTCGTTCGTCCAGTCGTAAGAACGGATCGCAACGCTCGGCGCCATACCCAGCGAGTTCGCCGCCGAAGCGCCTGAACCGCCGATGGTGCCCGCAACGTGGGTGCCATGGTTGCCATAAGAAACATTGTTGCCAAGCGTCAAGCGGTTGCCAAAATCAGTGTGCGGATAAACCGCCCCGCCGTCCCACACGCCGACGGTGACATCGCGTCCCGTCATATTGAATTGCGGAGAGCGCAGCGTGCTTGCTTGTGAACGCTGAGCAGCAGTGACGTTATTTTCAATGCGTTCCGGTAGAAGCGGTTCGATCCAACGGACGGCGTCAATCGAGGCGATGGCCTGCATCTTTTGCGGATCGACTGCCACTCGATAGACATCTTCAAATTCTATCCCCTGCACTTCACCGCCAGCGGCGGTAATCGCGGCGCGGGCGGCAATGTCGTTAACATCGGGGAACACAATCACAACGATAATCACGCGCCCGTCGTCCAACAACGCATTGGGCGGAAACTCGCCGTTCACAGCGGCGGGCGAGAGGCGGTCAACATTTGATACATTGGATGACCAGCGAACCCGGTCGCTCTTGGTGAGCGTCATCAGCGCCGAAGCGCCTTGCGCGTCAACGTCAACCGACGCCCAGAACGCCATGTTCGGAACATAATCCAACAGACGAATACCGCGCTTGGCGAGTTGTTCGCGTTCTTGCAAAGTCGGTAAGCGCTCGAATTGGATCATCACGTGTTCCACGCCGCCATTGGCGGACGCTTGCGGATGGGCGCTGCTCATCAGTTGGAACAAGTTCTGACGGCCGGTCGCGATGGTTCCGCTGCGGAGATAGATGCCCCAATCGGTTACAGGAGCGCGATCTTGAATCGGCTGTTTCATCACCACGGTGCGCCCCGCGTTGTTGGCGCCGTCTTCAATATTCGTAAACGATAGTTCAAGCGGTTCGACGCGGATGTTCGCCGGGCCAGGCAACGGCGTCGGCGACGGCGTCGGCGTCAAAGTCGGCGGCAACGGCGGCAAGGTTGGGGTCGGGGTTGCAGTCGGCGACGGCGGTTGGAAATTAACGTCGATGCCATAGAAGCCCGTCGAATCAAAGAAGCCAACCACAGCCGCGTAATAGACGGCATTGGCTTGTAGCGTCATTGAAATTTTTGAGAACGACCCAGCGCCGCCTTCATCATCAATTGCAAGAAGGCTGGTGCGGTTATTCGGTCCAAATAAAAGCAAGACGGTGTCCATCGAAACCTGGCCGGACGCCTGATGGGTTTCGATCACGTACGTCCCGCCTGTGGAAGTTTCAAAGCGGTACCAGTCTTCGTCGCCCGCCATTGCGATCTGACCTTCAACGGCTGGCGCGTTCACAACCAAAGCAATTGAGTCATCCGGCGGCACTGTCGCCGTCGGCGGAACCGGCGTGTTGGTCGGCTGCGCAGGCGCTGGCGTATTCGTCACCGTCGGCGGCGCAGGCGTATTCGTCGGCTGTCCTGGCGCTGGCGTGTTCGTCGGAGGCGCAGGCGTATTGGTCGGCTGTCCCGGCGCTGGCGTATTTGTCGCCGTCGGTGGAACCGGAGGCGTCGTGGCGGTTGGTGGAACAGGCGTATTCGTCGGTTGCCCTGGCGCCGGAGTGTTCGTCGGCGGAGCAGGCGTGTTCGTCGCCGTCGGAGGAGCCGGGGTGTTGGTCGGCTGTCCCGGCGCTGGCGTGTTGGTCGCCGTCGGTGGAACCGGGGTATTCGTCGGTTCGCCCGGCTGCGGCGTGTTGGTCGGCGGCGCAGGCGTATTGGTTGGCTGACCCGGAGCAGGCGTGCTCGTCGCCGTCGCTGTTGGCGGCACAACAATAATCGGCGTACTGGTCGGCGGAACCGGCGTATTCGTCGGTTGGCCGGGGGCCGGAGTATTGGTCGCCGTCGGTGGAACCGGAGTATTGGTCACGGTTGGAGGAATTGGCGTATTCGTCGGCGGCAACGGGGTGTTGGTCGGAACCGGAGTTTCTGTCGGCGGCAATTCTTGTAAGAATTGAACCGGGCCGGCGGAATCAAACGGGCCATAAGAAATTGGCGTCCCGCTTTTGGTGATGACTAAAATTTCAAATGCGTAGGTGTGGTTAAATTCTGGACCGTTATCAAAATTCGTATCTATCGAGTCGCTGCTGACCGCGCTCCAAATAAAGAGCGAATCTTGAGGATCAGCCGGACTGCCTAAGTAGACGAAATCGCCCGCGCCGTCTTGTTGGACGGAAACGCGAATTTCACTGATGTCGGATGTGGGGATCAAACCAGGTTGGAATATCCAACGAACAGCCAGTTCGCGTTGGTCAGCCGGGTCGCGATCCAGGCCGTTACTAATATCTTCAACGGTGTCGCCGGAGTCGGTAATCAACACCGACTTGACGGGATTTACATTCAAAACCAAGACGGACGCCGTATCAAACGAGGTCGGTTGTTGCCCGTCCGTGGTCTCTAAACTGACAACGTACAAACCCGCTTCAAATGGTGAGAACACTGTCTCCGCCGCTTGGGCGTTTGCAAACTGGTTCGCGCTTAAATTCGGGCCGGAGATTACTTCCCACAGATACGAATATTGCCCTGCCCCGCCTGCTGCGGAACCTGATAGCTGAATCCCGCTTTGAATCAGCGTGATCTTACTCGGCCCGGCGTCAGCAACGACAAAGTCGTTAACAAGAACCGTGACCGAGTCAGCGGATGCGGTTTGTTCATCTTCGGCGACGAGACGCAAAACATACGTACCGCTTGCCGTGGGAACAAACGTCGTCTGAGCGGTGTCGGCGCTGGTGAATTGCCCGACGTCTAAATTGGCGCCGGAAAGCACTTCCCAACTGAATGAGACGTTGCCCGTACCGCCGGTCGCATTGCCTTGTATAGAGATCGGATTGCCAATGTAGGTCACCAAATCAGGCCCAGCATTCGCGCTGACAAACTGCGGCATATCGACAAAGCGAACGCGCTGGTTGCCAGCGTCAGCAATATATAAATCGCCGTCTTGTTCAACAAAAACAAAATTGGGGCTGTCCAGGTCTGCATTGAGCGCTTCGATGCCTTCGCCAAAGAAACCTTCAGCGCCGGTCCCCGCAACGGTGGAAATAATTCCCTTTACGTTTACGCGGCGAATGACATGGTTGCCCGTGTCAGCAATATATATATTGCCGAACGGATCGACCGCCACGCCTTCGGGGTTGCGCAAGCGTCCTTCAATCGCAGGCCCGCCGTCGCCGGACAGCTGCGGCTGCCCCGAACCAGCGACCAGAAAGATGGTTCCATCAACATCGACTTTGCGAACCTGATGATTGCGGGTATCGGCGATATAGATCACGCCGTCAGCATCCACGAAAACCCCTGCGGGTTGAAACAGGCGCGATTCGGTCGCGGGGATACCGTCAACATCGACTCCCTGAAGCCCATTGCCCGCAACCGTAATAATGGTCCCATCCGGTAAGACTTTGCGAATGCGGTTGTTCAGCGTGTCGGCGATATAAATCGAACCGTCGTCGTCAACGAACAAATCGCGCGGACGGTTCAACGCCGCTTCGGCAGCGAGGCCGCCTTCACCGGAAAAACCGATGTCGCCGTTGCCTGCAACCGTTTCGATATCGCCGTTGGGCGAGACTTTGCGAATGCGGTTATTGAATGTATCCGCAATATACAAAAAGCCATCTTTCACGAAGACGGCTTCGGGTTTATTCAATGGGGTCGCGATTGCTGAGGCGGCGTCAGGGTCATACCCGACCTGCCCGTTGCCCGCTACGGTAGAAATCGTGCCATTGGGCAAGACTTTGCGAATTCGGTTGTTCTGGGTATCCGCAATATAAATCGAACCGTCATCCGTTACGAAAACGCTGGACGGCTTCGCCAATCCGGCCTGTAAGGCGGGGATGCCGTCTCCGTTATATTCGGCGGCTCCACTACCAGCGACAGTGCTGATCGTCGGCCCGGTCTCTTGCGCATTTGGCGCGAGAGTAACGAATAAAGCCAGCAAAAATACAAACGCATACCTGCAAGTAAATCGGTTTAATGAGCTCACAACCTCGTTCATTTTGAAACCCTCTCTTTGCGCGTCACACCCGTAGTGGTATCAGATCATATAAAGAATTGAATGAATTGTAGCAGAACGTAATACAAAGTTAAAGAGAAAATCCGAATTTTTTTATTATGAAGTTTTGGGTGGGTTATCGGGGAAAACAGAATATAATACAACATATTGAATCTAGTATGCTTATATGCTTAATTATATTCCAAAATCACCGGGAGAGAACCCAAAAAATGTTAAAAAAGTATATTCCTTTAGTCGTCTTTACTCTTTTGAGTGTTAATTTCGCTTTTTCACAGGTTGTGGCAGACGAATGGGACTCGACCGATGATTTTCCAATTGGCGCGACATTACTTGAAATTCCTTCCAATAGTTCAGGAACCCACGGCCTCCATACTTTATCGGATAATGATACGGAAGATTGGTTCACATTCACGCTGGAAGCAGGCGCCTTGTACGAATTTTCCTCCGACAGCGAAATCACGATAACCGCCGATTTGCTCGCATCTGACGCGGATACGGTTGTAGCCAACGATCTCATTGATCTTGGCAATGAATTTGGCGCGAACGCGCCCAATTTTCGCTTTACCTACACACCAGAAAGCACCAGCGTGTTCTTTTTACGCATCCGCAACGTCATCGCATCAGAGGCTGGCTCATATACATTGTCCTATCTCGGCGATGATGGAACCGTTCCCGGCGATGCGTGGGACCCAGCCGACGATTCCGCATTCGGTGCGACTGATTTGGGGGCGCTCTCTTCAGAAGAAACCACACACGGGCCTCATTCACTGACGCCCCGCGACGCCGAAGACTGGTTCCGTTTTCAGGTCATCGCAGGCGAAGCGTTTTTAATTGAATCCGACAGCAACGCAGACCTCGTCGGTGAACTCTACCGCACCAGCGGCGCGGTACGCATCGCCGCCAATGACAACGGTGGAGAGAACTTCAACTTTTCGCTGCGCTACAACCCGACCAGCAACGGCGAACTTTGGCTGCGCGTCACCCTGAGCGAACTCGAAACCCGTGGCGATTATACCATCCGCTTGGTCAGCGGCGTTGAACCGCCCGAAGGCGGCGACGAATGGGACCCGGCGGACGATATCCCCGACGGCGCCACCAATTTGGGGGGACCAACCGATGAAGACAAAACCCACGGCCCGCACACATTATTAGAGAGCGATATCGCCGACTACTTTATCTTCACCCTTCCAGGTGGATTTGAATATGAATTTTATACCTCCGGCGATTACAACACCGTGGGCGAGTTGTTGCTTGCAGACGGCATGACCCAGGTCAGCCTTGATGAAACCAGCGGCGACGGCAACAACTTCCGTATTACCTTCAGCACCACCGATACCGCGAAATATATTTTGCACGTCCGCGAATTTGCCAATGGCTTCGCCGTCTATCAATTGCATTACCGCCGCACCGCCAGTATTCCTGAACCGCCGACGGACGACTTTGATCCGGCCGACGATCTCGCCAGCGGCGCGACGGCGCTAGATACGCCCACGATGGACGAGCAATCCCATACAGGCCACACGCTGTCGATTGTTGATCCTCTCGACTGGTTCAAGATTACGCTCGAAGCAGGCGCAACCTACGAGTTTTGGAGCAGCGGACCGTCCGACACTCTCGCGACAATTTATGATGCGCAACAACAACCCTTGCAAGAACTCGACGCAGGCGGCGCACAATCTAACTTCCGGGGACAATTCACGCCGGATGCCAGCGGTGACTATTTCCTCCGGCTTCGGCTCTTTGATACAGGCGCGACCGGTGAGTATTCCCTGCATTATCGCAAGTACGTCTCGCCTGCCGCCGAAGGCGACGCCTGGGACCCGGTGGATGACGCAACCAACGGCGCAACCCAATTGGCCGAAGCAAACCGCAACGGCCTTTCACACGGGCCGCACCGCTTAACGCCGGGCGACTCGGATTGGTTCCAAGTCGTTTTGACCCAAGGCGTGTATTACGAATTCTTCTCAACCGGCAATTCAGATACAGCCGCCCAACTCTATCTCGCAGACGGCGTCACTTGGGTCGCCAGCGATGAAGACAACGGCGCCTCCACCAACTTCAACCTGCAATACACCGCCGCAACGACGAATATTTATTATCTGCGCGTGTATGAAGAAACCAGCGCAGACGGCGTGTATGACCTCAATTACTTTAGCGATTTAGATTCCACCGCACCTTCCGGCGCCTTGCCTGTGGTCATTCACCGCTTGAATAGTGCGTCTGAATTCTCCGCCGTAGCAGGCGGGTTTAACCAAGCGCCAGCGGGCGAAGTATCCGTCGGCACCATCGCGTCGAGCGGCTTTGTTTACTCGGACGCAAGCGGCGCCATTATCCGCACCGACCCCAGCGAAGTGATGTTGTTGCAATTCCCGACGATTGAAGTCGGCGACGGTTTGCTCTTGCTTCGCGCCACCGTGCGTTCAACCGCGCCGGGCGCGCAAATCTGGCTGGCAGCGCTCGACGCCTCGCTGGACGGCTCAGCCGCCTCGACCATGATCGCCGACAGCGGCGCCGTACAAAGCGACTACCAACGGATGTTGTTGTTATACAATCCACCCAGCGGCGCAGCGGCGCCCATCATCCAAATCGCCAACATCAGCGGCAGCGAACAAGTCGGCGTGTTGTTGGATACCGTTGAAGCCTACGTCATCCCCAGCGATGAAGTTTGGTCGGCGGAACTGTTCTTCCCCCAAACAAATGCTCCGGCGCAAGCCTCGTTGCTGCCGCAACTCACTCAGCAATTCTCGTTGGCGGGCGAAGCAGTCTTTAGTGAAGTCCCGGGCGGTTTCTCGGTTGATCCGGCTTACCCCGGCGGCGAACTCACCACTGGCGCACTCCCTGTTGACGATGACCGCATGAGCGATGGACAAGGCGTAACCATCAAGGTTTCTCCTGGAGAAGTCCATTTGATTACGTTCCCTGCGGTTGAGGTCGGCGACGCGGTCGCGTTGATTCGCGCGACGGTCAGAACATCGGCGCCGGGCGCACAAGTGGCGCTCGCCGCGATTGACGCTTCGCTTGATGGTTCGATCTCAGCCGACATTCCGGCAAATAGCGCCAACATCCAAGACAGTGACCATGTAATGACGATCCTTTATGACCCCACGTCGAGCGCATTGGTCCCCATTATTCAATTGGCGAATTTGCCGGGACAGCAAGATGTTGAACTCTACATTGACGAGTTAGAAATATACACGCTACCCAGTCAGGGCGGCATCCCGGGCCAGTTGTTGGGCGGCGAATGATGATTTGCGTTGTAGTAACAAAATATGTTTGGTTGAAATTTTAATGGATTGAATTGAAGGGGATGGCGAACCCTGCCTGCCGCAGGCTGGCTCCTGGTGAGCCGCAAGAGGACGAAATTGTTTCGATACTTCGTGGCTCGTCGGGAGACTCGCCCTCCCCACGAATTAGCCCGCTTGTATTCCTTTTCCTAATGGATGAAGGAATACAAGCACCCCTCTATTAAGCAAGGACGATAGTCAAAAAAAAGCGCCTCCCAATTTCGGAAGGCGCTTTCGTTTTGTGTCTTTTTCTAGTGAACTTATGCAGCGGATATGCCGTCATCTACATTTTCTTCAATCGGCATTGTTGAACGCATCATCAAATACTTGATCGATACAACGCCCATGAAAATAAACTCCGCAACTAAATACGCAATCACATATTCGCCGCCGCCCGCGCCAAAGCCATAACTATGCAGGCCGGTCCCAAGAACGAAGTTGACGCCATACCACGTCATTAAGATCAAGAAGAAACCGAGTATGGAGCCGATAGCGGTTCCGAAATCATGAATCCAACCGGTGTAGCGAGCGTGGAGAATCGCAAGATACCCCAGCAGTGAAATCAGCGCCCAGGTTTCTTTTGGGTCCCAGCCCCAGAAACGGCCCCATGATTCCGCCGCCCACACGCCGCCCAGAATGGTTCCAATGGCTAGAAGCACCACGCCGACTTGCAAGACGCGATATAAAAACAAACTGAGCTCGCGTAAGAGCATCTTATTGTTAGGGCAATAGAAGTAGACAAACAAACTAACGTGTGCGAGGCCCATCGCCAACGCGAAGGCGCTGTAACTAATGGTGATGGTCAACACGTGAATGATGAGCCAATAGTTGCTGCGCAACACCGGAACCAGCGGTTCGATATTCGGATCAAATGGCAGAATATCAGCCAGAATCAAAAAGCCCACGCCGCAGAATGTACCCACCGCCGCATACCAGCGGCGCCGATAGATGAGTTCAAAAATCAGGGCGAACAACAACACGCCCCAACCGACGAACACCACCGTCTCATACATATTTGAAACCGGCGGGCGCCCTGCGATCAGTGCGCGTAGCAACAGCCCCCAGCCGTGAAAGGCAAAGCCTCCAAAGGCAAACGCCATCGACGTCCAATACAACCAACGCGCTTTGACAAAGAAGAAGGACAACAAAAATCCAAAAAAGGCCAGCATGTATATAATCCACGCATTCAAGAACGGGCGTGATTCGTTGTAATAAATCTCGCGTTCCATCAACGCAGCGGTCGGATAAATCAGTGGGTCGGTATTGAGTTGAGCCAGCAATGTATGTAATGAGATGCTGCTTTGTTCAAATTCACTTGCATTGCCATGATGAAAGGCCGTGATGACATCGCTAAAGGTGTCTTTAATTTTTGCTTGCGTCTCAGCGGGATACCCAGTCGGCTGGACAATCGAAAGCCACTTCGCCACTTCCGGGGACCCAGGCGGCGGCGGGACCATTGTCAGCGCTTCGCCGCTCACCAATATTTGATACGTAATCAATTGGTGCATCAGACGACCAGTTTCGTTCTCGAGTTTGTTCAGTTTCGTCCCGGCCATCTGTTTGTTGCGGACATCCTCGGCCACTGCTTGGAAACTGGCGTTGTTAATCAGTCCATTGACCGAGAAGCGTTCCTGGTTCAGATCGACGCCCAATGCTTTTTTGAGTGGAATATAACCCAGTTTCACGATCTCAGCGTCAGACCAATCGTGAGACGAGAGAAACAAAAGCAACGTATTCACTGGCTCGCGACTTTGGAACTTCCAGCGTCCGGTAATGTCTTTGACCGATTCGCCGGAGAAGGTTTGCAGCGGTTTCACGCGTCCATCTTCCTGAACGGGAATGCTATTCAGCGGCTCAAAATTAAATTCGACTTGAGAAAAACTGATTGGCGCGGTGCAGATTAAGACAAATGCCGCAATCCAGAATTGTATTGATCGCATGAGATTCACGTTTACTCCCCTTGTTGTTTTGCCCCTGAAACGAAGGGCGATGTTCTACGGTATCCAAAATTCTTCGAACCGAAAATCAAAATCATTCCGAGGCACATGATGATCGAGCCTGCGTAAATGGTTGAAGTTCCCGGCGCCCGGGCAACCGTGAAGATTGAAACATCCGGCTGGCCATTTTTGCCTTCAATGTAACTTGATTGATAGACTTTAAAATTGTTGTAAACCAATGGGTTGTTCATAAAGACGAGATGTTGTTCTTCAATGGCGTTCGACTCGTCAATCAACATCACGTCGCTTTCAAAGCGCATGGGACGATTGGTGCCGGGGTAGCGCGGCGCCCGAAAATCTAACAACTTGACTGAAAAGCCCAGCGGAACGATTTGGCTGCCGAAATAGACTTCCACCGGAGCGCCGGCAACCATCAACACTTTCGGGTTTCCGTAGCTGGCGTACCCTTCCGCTTCGCGGCCATTGTGAGCGACCCGCACTTTCAGCAACGGATTATTGCGTTGACCGGGCGCATCTTCTCCCGCTTCAACAACAACAAAATCACGCTTCGCCTTGGGGTAAAATTGGTCAACCTTCAACATCAGGTTGTTCCATGACGTGTTGATTTCTTCGCCGATTACAATTTCGCCTTTGACCAGCGCCCCGCCGGTATTCATGGTGCGGTAGTGCAATTTCTCTTCCGGCCCCACGATAATGTCCATACGGTTTTGCGAGCCTGCGTCTTGGTCCATCGGATATTCATACGCCGCGCTTAATCCCCCGCCCGACTCGCCGTGCATCGAACCAAACTCAGGGAACAACGCAAACGCCATGTGAGTTTCTTCTACGTTGCCATGAATGATTTTAAAGCGGGCGACGGGGTTCAAGGCGCCCTCTGGGTCTTCGACCAATTGATTATCTTGAATTTTGCCGCGCTCAATCAGGGAGATGAATTCAGCCCGATAGGTTTCGCCATGATGCTCAAACTCAACAGGCCCGCTCATTAAGTCGGACATATCAATCGTCGCGGCGACATGCGCCGTTCCGTGCGATAAAATCAACTTGCCTTTTGAATCGCCGGGGGCAACTTGGCTGGGCGCACTCAAGGCTTTATCTAATTCTTCTTGTGAATTGGCCTTTTTAAAATTGACCTTGGCCATTCCAAAATTGATCTGGCTGCGTTGCGTATCCAGAGCGAACATCCATTGCCGGCTCATGGATTCCGTCAACTCAGGACGCCGTAACGAAACCTGGATGGCGGGATTGGCAACTTGACCATCTTCTTTCACCACTTCTTGCGAACGAGGGTTATCAAAATACTGGTCGATATAACAAACCAGTCCACTTTCACCCATTTTATATTGGATGGATTTTCCTGATGGAACCCCATTTTTCATATAAGAATTTGGGTTATAGGTCTCTTTCACGCCCAACTGGGGAGCGGAAATTGACAAAATGGAGTCATTCATCCGCAATGATTTGCCAATTTCGCCTTCGGTGAGCATCAGTTGGCCTTCCATGCCAAACTTGCGCGTCACCAAAGCGCCGAGCAAAATCACAAGGATACCAACGTGCGTAATCACGAAGCCCGTCTTCCGTTTTCGCCAGGGAAAACGGATCATGGCTGAACATAACACATTGACGCCCAGCAGAAAGAGCAGAAAATCAAACCACACCGTCGAGTAAATTGCCATTTGAGCCGCCGGCGTACCATGCATAGATTCATACACGGTGGCATAGCTCAGCAAGACAACAAACACAAGTAGAAGAATAACGGCCAGTTTGAGCGAAGCAAAAAACGAGTAAAGTTCTTTACCCAAGAAGACAATAATGTCTGGTTTCATCGATGCACTTTCTTAGGGGATAGATTGTTGAGTATTTACTAACTAGATACGTCTTATCAGGAATTATAGCAAGTCGATGACAGAACCCAAGTAAAAGCATCGATTAATAGCTAAAGAAGAAACGAATAACAAAAATGCCTACGATATGGTCATACGCTGACCCGGCAAACAGAGGCTTTGGTTTATTCAAACGCTTGGTTTTAAGCGCTTTAGAAGCGCATGGCTGGACAACCCGCCTAGCGCTTCAACCTTTATTGGATCCTGCCTCTAAGGCAAAGCTCCGTGACGATTTACTCAATAATCAACCGGATTGGATACTCCTTATCAACCAATCTGCTGGTCAACTCTATGACTATTTAGAAATCGAAAACAGCCGTAGACCGCTGCCGTCTAAAAAACTGATCTGGTATCTTGACGATCCAGAGTTTTTCATCGACCGCCCGTTTGAACCCTACGAATACGTATTCTCATTTGATGAGACCTACCTGGATGGAGTCAAAAAACACAACCCGGCGCTATACGGGTTCTGGCCCCTCGCGGCTGATATGGACGCGCCAGGCCAATACGACGCCCGTTTCGCCTGCGATGTTTGTTTCGTCGGCGGCGCCATCGACCAGAGCGCGCGACGCGAACAACTGTCGCCCGTCATGCAGAATTACGTAAATGAACTGGTTGAACTAAAACTACAACACCGTGAGAAAACCTTCACCGACCTCTCAATCGAACACCCCATCGAACCGGGTAAGTGCATTCAGATTCAGCCGCAAGTCGCCAATTATCTTTATTGGGAAGCCAACAACCGCTACCGCATCCGTACGTTAGAAACGCTGATTGACCTCGACCTGAGAATCTACGGCAACGAAGACTGGCCGATTTTGCTGAAGGATTCACCGCTACTCGAAAAATTTCACGGCCCCATCGACCCGGTGAACGAACTGCCTCACGCATTCGCCAGCGCAAAGATCAATTTAAACATTCACAGCGTCCAATGTCGGGGCAGTTTAAACCAGCGCGATTTTAACGCGCCCGTCGCAGGAGGCTTCTTGCTCAGCGATTGGGCCCCGGCGGCGGCGCGATATTTCGCTCCAGGCTGCGAGGCCGCCTATTGGAGCGACCGCGACGACCTGCATGCCCAGGTCAACTATTATTTAGACCATACTGATGAACGCCGTCAGATTGTGCAACAAGGCGCACACTGCGTTCAAAATAAACACACCTATCACCATCGCGTCGCGAACTTACTCGAAATGCTGTCAGGAAAAATATAGGGGGGATTCATCCGGCCCGGAGCGTTACGCCCCGATTGATGCAATGATGTAGGGTGCATTTTCGGGCGGTTTTTCTTTATATTGTTGAAGGAGCGCCGCGCTGGTCTCATCCATTTCTGCAATGGAAACTTCAACGCTCAACAGAGGCAAGCCCGATTTTTTTGAAGACGCAGAGTCTCCCTCGGCGATGATATGTTCACCGAAATGGCCCAGAGTCTCCGCGTCTAAGCCGTCAACAATCTGTGGCCAGACGCCAAGCAATGACGGGGTAAAATGAACCGACGCCAATCGCTCCATATCAGCCATATAATGCAAAATTGAGCGCAACGCCTGCTGCGCTTCCTGCGAGTGGAATTCACAATCCTGCGTAAAATCCAACCGAATCAGCGGCGCGTTAATGTAGGACGCAAGGTCGGTCCAACCGCCCGCCGCTGATATCTCAGCGCCAGCCTGGTCGGCGTCATGGCTAAGATAGAGCGGAAGATGAATGGCATAGGGTTGAATGCCCGCAGCGCCTCCCTTTTGCGCCCACTGATCGACAGCGTCGATGGACGGGTGGTCGCTTAGATTGCCCGGCGCCCCTGACCGTTTTGCGTTCCATTCAATCAGAACAGGCCCATCGCCTTGTCTATCATGCGTTGCAAACCAGTCGATACCACCGCCGTCGCTCCAACTCAAACTCGACAGGACGAGATTGCTAGACATCATCAAAACTCCACAGAGAGGGGCATTTTTTCATCAATCATCGCGTATTACGTTACAGCAGAGAACTTTTTGAAGATAGCCAATGATTAACCAGAGCGCTTAAATTCAAACAAATGGCTGATCTTGATAATTTTTAACACAAACCGAAATGTTTCCGGCAAATCTCTTAAAATCACGCCGCCTTTGTTGGCGCGAATACTATTTCCAAACCGAATAAGAGGTTGGGTAATAGACAATGGAACCACATCCACCATTTTGAAATCCATGACGACGTACTTTTCGCCGCGCTTAAGCAGTTCGCGCAATTTGTCCTCAAATAGATTCACATCGTCCGATTCAATATCACCAGACAATGAAAGAAGACAGATGTTTTTTTGTTTTGCCTCAGCAATCTGCATTAGCCTTCGTCTCCAACCAACTGTTTTAATTCTTTCGTTAAGCGGTCGATTACGGCTTGAAACTCCCGGTCAGAGACCGGCTTGGTGAGATATTCTTTAACAGGCAATTTGAGCGCGGCGCGAACTAGCGGCTCTACTTTTTCCGGGCCGATCACAATCAGCCAGGGCGCACTCTCTAATTCGGGAAGTTCCTTTTCCGCAAATTTAGCCAAATCGTCGCAATGGTCTAATTCAAAGTCGAGGATAAATAGGCTCCAGGGTTTTTGCGGTAAATAAATGTTTGCGTCTTCGATACGGGTTAGCGTCTCTGTTTTAAATCCGTGGTCTTGCAGCGGCAGCAACAAACGGTGAATCGCCGATAAATTTCGAGCAGCGACCAAAGCGGGGCCATGCGCGGATTTTGGCTCCAAATCTTGAATCGGTTTGACCGTCTCGGTTTTTTGCCCAAACGCAACCCCAAATGAATCTTCATCGACCACTTGGCTATCGCCATGACTGCCGTCACTTTCAGGCGGTTCCATCGAAAGGTCGAGTTCTTCCGTTGCGTCAAATTGACGGGAAGTATTTAACAACAGAGGGGACACGCTTTCCTGAGCGGAAAACGTATTTTCGCCAACAAGGCAGGTCACATCAACGCCGTCGTTTTCGCATTCTTGCAAAGAAGCCCGCAGAATCGTCAGCACGGTTGTCGCCATGCTTGTGACTTCGTGCAACGACACAATCAGTTCTTTCATCTTTTTAGAATGGGTTTTTAATACCGATTGGATTAACGCGCCGCTTTCAATATCAAGCCGCCCCATGACGCGCACCAAACCATAGTCATCCATAAACAAAGTCGTTAATGCAGCTTGTCCGCGAAACCATCGGCGAAATTCCGGGCGGGGGGTGTCGTCTTGCACGAACTGAATTCCAACACAATCGACTGACTCACGGCGAACAACTCTGCCGATCCGCATCAATGGATGTTCGCGTATTTGTTGAATATTGGTGATGTGCTTCGGGGTCTCTTCTTCCAGCAGCGGGACAATGTAGACCGTATCTTTCAGGCTAGGCAAACTATCGGTGCGCAGCAACATGCCCGATGCGCTTTCATTCAGAATCGACCCTTTATTAATAATTCGGATGCTAGATCGACACCAAACGCATGACTCATTGACAGCGCGTCTTTCTTCACGCTTTGGAGAAGATGACGCTGATTCAGACCGTTTCAGCATATTCAAATCCTTAAATATGAATCAGCATGCGCCATTATCTCAAAAAAGGCAAGGCAGGAAGCAGTTGAATGAACACTTATTGCGACCTGACAATTTAATTGTATTTCTATTTTCAACAATACCCAACACCGGCAGCCCTTACTTCAACAATCCCTCGATTTTTTGACTGTGCTCTCGCCATGACTATTTGAAAAGAAAGCCGTTATCATAATAGGCTTTATCACTGGAAGTACGCTAAGGGACCAATGATTCAATGGTGAAATTCCTCATTCAGATTCTGTGCGTAATCGGCCTGGGCCTTGTCCCGGCTGCTCAAGAAGAACCAGCCTCGCAGCTCTATTCTCAGGGCAACACCTCGTTCGCAACTGGCGACTATGTGGCTGCGAGTTATTATTTTCAGCGGCTGCACGACTCTGAGCAATGGGAGGCGTTCCCGCAGAAGGTCGATGTTCTTGGCAAATTAGGCATGGTCGAAGAAGGCCAAAGCCGCTTTGGCGCGGCCGCCTCTTGGTATCGCCAGGTCATTGTTGAGCTGGAGGCGAAAGCGCCACAGCAGATAGACGCCTTCGCCCAATATTATGTACTGCGGTACGCAGAATGCCTGGAGCGGTCCGGCGCCTATCCACAAGCCGCGAAAATTCTCTGGGAACAATACGCCCGTTCAGAACCGGTCCTTCAACCAACCATCCTTCACCGAATCTTACGGAATGCGCAATATAAGGAACTCGGCGAAGACGAACTGCGCGCCTTACGCGCAGAGGTCGAAGCCAACGGTTTGAGCAATCTGGGCTGGAACCTTGCCGACCTCTATCAACGCAACCAGCGTTTTAATGAAGCCTTTTCTTTGTATGAAGAACTATGGCCGAACGCCCCCGCTAACGCCCGCAACCACCTTGATGCAATGATTACAACCTATCAGGCGGCGGACAAACTCGATGGTTGGCTCGATCAGTTACAACAAGCCGTCGATGAAGGCGTCAATCCAAACCAATTCATTCTACTTGAGACAGAAATCCTTCGTTCGCTTGACCGGGGCGAAGAAGCCCTCAATCGCATGGAGACGGCGCTATCGAAATTGGCTGGCGTTCCAAACCTGAACGACATCGCATCGCTGGCAGGCAAAGCCCCATCCTCGCTCATTCAACACTGGCTCGAGCTGGTGCAGTTATACCGTGGAGAAGCCGACGCGCTCGTCCTGCTGCAAACCTGGGTCAATAACCAGCCCAACGACATTCTCCTACGCGGCAAGTTAGCCGAATGGACGGCAAACGCGGGCAAACTAGATGAAGCGGGCGAACTCTGGCTTTCATGGGCGCGCGACCGCGATTCCGACTCTGCCAGCATTCTGCTCGCCGCAGAAAATCTCATTGAACTAGGCGCCAATGACGCGGCCCGGCAATTGCTCGCGGAACAACAAGCCAATCTTGACCCGAAATTCGCCATGCGCTTCGGACAACTGGCGATGCGGGTTAACCAATTTCAACAAGCGATCGACGCGTTTAACACGGCTACCGTCAAAGTGCAAACTCCCGCAATTGTAATTTCCGACGCGGTATTGACCTATGCGGATTCGGCGCCGGATGCCGACGCATTGTTTGGCGCACTGATTGGCAGCGTTTCGGGCGAACCGTTCAGCGCCCTCCCCGCCTGGTCGCGAACCGCAGTGCAAGAACTGGGCTTCCGCCGAAACCGCATGAATACCCTGCGGGACATGGCGCTCGCGGAACCGTCAGGCGCCTGGCGCATCGAACTGGCCCGCGCCGCCTCCCAACAAGGAGAACAAGACTGGGCGCTTGAACTTCTCGACCAAATTGCCGACGACAGCCCGTATCGGAATACGGCAAAACGAGAAAAAGCCCTGCTATTAGGAAATTCCATTCTCGTTCCGCGAAAAGTTGAAGCAGTCCAACTCATGCAGTCATCCCTCGAAGCGGTCTTATCGGCGACCAGCGAAATTCCTTTGACGCACATCATGGTCGAGCGGATGCTTACTTACAGTGAATACAGCCTCGACGCTTTCTTGCCGAACGATGCCTTGCGGGCCATCGTGCGCGTTGAATCCGCATCGAACGAACTCGCGCAGCCAATGCCCCCAATCAATCAGGAGCGGCTACGGTTTTTACGCGCCCGCGCCATGATGGAACTCGGCTCTTGGACGCGCGCATTGGAAATGTATCAGACAATCACGCTGCCACCGTATTCTACCGACGCCCGGTTTTATGAAGCGCTGATTTTTCTTGGGCTGGAACAGACCGAAGAAGCCAAGGCCGCAATGCAAGAGTTGCTCGACCAACCCGAACACTGGCGAAGAGCGAATGATGCGCTGGCGTATTTGACCGCGTTGGAACCTCTCGTCGGCGAGCCGCTCGAATGGCTGTGTAAAGCGCAACTGTTTGAACTCCAGGGCCGCTTGATGGAAGCTGCGCCGTTTTACCGCCAGATCGCCGTTGCGCAATACGGAGAAGACACCGAAGAATGGGCGCGCTACGTCATTGGCGACTTGGAACGCATTTCAGGGCAGTGGTCAGCCGCGCGCCAGGAATGGGAGCGGTTGGCGCTGGATGTTGATCATCCTGTAATTCATGCCATGATTCGCTGGGAGCTGTGGCGCGCCGCCGTCGCTGATGACGCCGTTGCGGCAGCGACAGGGTTCCAAAATTTATTGATGGATTTTCCTGACAGCCTGGCTGCTGATTTGGCCCGGCTCGAATTTCAAAAGCGCAGTCAATCTAATAATCCGTAAGGAGGCATTTAAGCGGAAGCCATGCAAGCAAACGGTGAATCTATGCCTTTACCAACGGTCGAATCGCCTTCGATCAAGCCACACGTCAATCAAGATGAAACTTCACGCAAGCTGAGCGTCTGGGAAGTGATTGCTCTCACGCTGGCCTTTGTGCTCATTGTTTTTGGCGCAATCCCCAATTTTTTTGGCGCATTAAGCGACCTGCGCGGAGAAGAATGCAGCCGTCGGCTTACCCTGGCAGGCAATTGTTTACAGAACCTCGCGAACAAAAACGACACCAAACCCGGCGAGCAAATTTGCCAATTGTTTGACCTAAACCAGTTGCTCGAAAACACCCAACGCGGCGGCTCATTGATTAGCAGTTCCGGCCGCTACATCGTGTTTTATAAAATTGGGGTCGAACCAGATTGCGCGGACGTCGGTAATCATCAAGTCACGCTCACATTGGGCGCTGATGGAAAAATCGTCCCGCCGGTTTGTTCACTGGCGCAAGGCGAAGACGGCGAAAAATATAGAAGCAAAGGTCTCCATGTTTGCGACATCGAGCATGTGACGGGCGACTTGGGTTTAACCCCATCGAACTAAACCACCAAGAGAGAGATGGTTGATGGCTACAATTCTCATCGCGGAAGACGAAGCCAAAATGCGCAAGATTCTCGCATTGGCTTTATCAGAAGATGGCCATGAGATTCTCGAAGCGCAAAACGCTGAGGAAGCCGCCTCTACCATACGCACCCACTCCGTCAGCCTTGTCATCAGCGATTTGCGAATGCCGGGCGGCGGCGGCATGGCGCTGCTGAAATCCGTTCAGGAGATCAACCACTACATCCCGGTCATTATTCTCACGGCGTACGGCACTATTGAAAACGCCGTCGATGCGCTCAAAAACGGCGCCGTCGATTACTTGCTCAAACCCTGCGACCTGGATGAAATCAAACTCGCCGTTGAAAAAGCGCTGCAAATTCAACAACTCGAATTAGAAAACATATACCTGCGCAACGAGATATCAGACCACTTTGGCGATGATGTCATCATTTCGCGCTCCGAGTCAATGAAACGGGTCACCGACCTCGTAAAGCGCGTGTCCCAAGGCGACGGCATCGTCTTGATTTCAGGCGAAAGCGGTTGCGGCAAAGAAATGATCGCCCGCAGCATCCACCTGCAAAGCGCCCGCCGCGAAAAAGCGTTTGTTACAGTGAAATGCGCTGGAATCCCGGCAGATTTGCTCGAAATTGAACTGTTTGGGCGCGTACGGAATCTACACGGCGGCCCAACCGGCCCGCTGTCGGGCAAATTTGAACTCGCCAACAGCGGCACCCTCTTTTTAGATGAAGTGGGAGAATTGCCGTCCCGCATTCAAGGTAAAATCCTACGGACGCTGAGCGACAGCACTATTGAACCCGTTGGCGGCGTTCGTGAAAAGAAAGTCGACGTTCGAATCATTGCCGCAACCCGTCACGATCTCGAAGAGCGCGTCCAAAACGAAATGTTCCGTTCCGAACTCTATTACCGGCTTAATGTACTGCCGATCCGCTTGCCGCCGCTACGTGAACGAACGGAAGATATCCCGCCGTTGATTGAACATTACCTCAACATGAAAACGTCGGGTAAGCCGCCATTATCTTTCACACAGAGTGATATGAACGAGATGGTGAAATATTCATGGCCCGGAAACGTGCGTGAATTACAAAACCTTGTCGAGCGCGCCTTGGTGTTGGGTTCAACCAGCGCAAAAGAACTGTTGCCGCCATCGCAACTGGCGCAGGAGACGGCGGATTCTCTTCCCCTTCAGGACCAGGGGCTATTAGAGCAATCCTATAAAGAGGCGAAAAAATTTGTCCTTGAGCGTTTTGAACGCGCCTATTTTTCAAATGTATTGAAAAAGACAAACGGCAATGTGTCACGCGCCGCAAAAATGGCTGACGTGCACCGTAAAAACCTGCATGTCAAAATTTCTGAACTCGGCCTTGATCCCCACAAACTCTCTCAAACTGATGATTCGCCTCATTCCGATTCCTGAATACAAAATAGTTCTTCCGTAAATTTATATACTATATTTATCAATTGAATTGAGATTTCGCTTCACTCGGCATGGGTACAGATATGCTCGAGATATGCTCGCTTCAGTGCGGGCTTTCAGGCTCTTATGCATAGGCGCTCCCCGAGTTGCACCCATGCCTGAATTGGTTTTTCAATTTTTGATATGCCGGAATATGTTTTCGTAATCAAAATAGCCATCCATCAATGTAGGCGCTCACTTACTGGATGAACTATAAAAATTGACCCTCACTGCGGCGCCATCTTTGGGGAGATTCGACTCAATCGCCCGGAAGGTTTTTCGATCCAGCGCCTGATCGCGAATCGTAAACGCATGGTTGCTGGTCCTTCCACCCGGGCAAGAGAATAAACAGGTCACGCATCCTGATCGCCAAACCGGAACCAGCGCCGCATGTCCGCCGACGCGAATATCAAAGTCAGATTCAGATGCGCTTTCGATCATTTCACCCATGCGGTGTTCAACGCCGTCCCATTCGACTGTGATGCGTATCTTTGTTCCCTCTACCCGCTGGTCAGGAGCGGTGGACTTCTCGTCTTTGCGCTCCGTCCACGCTTCCGCCGTCAAATTATCACCCGGTTTGGCTCCGGTTGCGATTAGTTTCGCCAATATATCTACATCTGGGACATTCGATTCTATTAAGGCTTTTCGAGCGTTGCCTCCACCCGACCAAACAATGAAATGATGACCGTTTGCGCGGTCGTTTCGAGAATTAAACCGGGCGGGATATATCTTTCCACCAAATGTAACCTTATCGCCACTAACTTCTATCATAACAACGTCTTTCACACCTACATCACAAGAGATTATCCAGAGAGAAATTACTACAATCATCACATGAGCGAAAAAATATCTAAAAAAGTACATCTTTTTACAATTCCTACCTGACAGAAGTGTAAATGAGACACTACTATGAGTATATGGTCACTACACTAGACGCATCGTGTCGAAATTAGATCATACATCAGGAGACGGTTGAATGAAAAAAGGATTTACATTAATTGAGTTGCTTATTGTTGTAGCCATTATCGGAATCTTAGCTGCGATTGCAGTTCCAAATTTTTTGAATGCTCAGATTAAAGCCAAAGTCGCGCGTACGCAATCCGACATGCGCTCCGTCGCAACCTCCATCGAAACCTTTCGGTTAGACAAAGGCGTCTTATTGCTGGATTTTTGGGATGATGACAACGATTGGGCGAAAGACCGCTGGAGAGACAATTTTGGCGGCGTCGGTCCCCAGCCTCCATATACAACATTCGAACAACCGTTTTACCCACTCACGTCTCCAGTTGCGTACATGAGTTCGGTTCCTCAAGATCCGTTCATCGCCCGTTCAGAAGACGTTGGGTTTGGCGCGAATGAAATGGGGCGCAGTTACATTTATTTCGATAACGACCCTCAAGGCGGCGCGGAAAACTTTGGAATCGATTTATATAAAGCGGCAAATGCCCACCAATATAACTTGAATCCTCTGAAACGCGGTGAATTTGCACTCATCAGCATCGGCCCGGATGGCTTCATCGGCGTCAACGATCAGGGTGCGTTGCGGGGTTTGCCCTATGACGCTTCCAATGGCGTAATCAGTTCTGGAGATGTTGTACGTCGATAACAACCCTCTATTTGAAACGAAAAAGCCCCTTCAACCGTTCGTTGAAGGGGCTTTTTGTGTTTCATTAAAGAATAGACTTTAGTACCAAAATATGATGAAATAGTAAATTCAACAAAAAATCGCTATAATTAGCGTAACGTAGCCAAGCCAAAAAAACGCAACATACTCTGAGTTTGGGGACTCGAAACGATGGCGCAAAGCCTGACTGTGAAAGCCTTGAGCCGACTCGCACTCGCCGCTTTGGCATTATCGCAAGTGTGTTTTGCCCAGATACACATTTCTGAGTCTGATGTGAGCGCTGTGCGCCTCAGTCACCCCGGCGCGTACGCGTATGAAATCGGAGCATTTGTGGAAGGCATTGGCGACATCGACGGCGACGGCTTTAAAGAAATTGCAATCGGCGCCCCATCATTCGACCCGGGGGGAGACCTCGGGCTCGAAACCCGCAACGGCGCCGTTTTCGTTGTATCCGGCAAGATGCTCCAACACGACAAAACAACGATTGATCTATCTGAACCGGGGCTGATTGCCTGGTCGATTATTGGTCGCCAAGAATCAAAAATCGGAAACATGATCGCCGCATTGGGCGATATCAACGGAGATGGCTTTGATGATTTTGCCTTTTCATCTCCCCACCAATCAGATTCATACATTATGTACGGCGGCGAGGTGGTCCCACGGCTATTGCCGCTGAATGACTTTGAAAATTATGGAACCCACATTCTCAATTCCGGCGCAAGTTTTAGTTCTGCAGGCGACTTCAACGGCGATGGCTTCAATGACGCCGCGTTGGGACGCCCAACCGATCCAAAATCGCAAAATGGACCGGGACGCCTCTCTTTATTATATGGCGCCAGTTCATTTCCCCACCAAATAGACGCACAAGACCTCCCCTCGATTGTTGGGTTGCCCAACACCCAATTGGGAAAAAGCATTGTCGGCGGCTTCGACCTGAAAGCCGATGGATTTAGCGACCTGTTAATCAGCGAACCCAACTGGGGGCCGCAAAACCAGGGGCGCGCCTTTGTTTTAGAAGGCTCAGAATCTCTCCAACAAGATTTTGATGACGGCCTGAAAAGCCCACTCATGTTTGAGCCGGTCCACGGCTATGCGCGAACCGTCCATGACGTAAACGGCGATGGGCTGATCGATTTTTTGCTTGGCGTCAATGAACAAGAAGCCTGGATTGTTCTTGGCCGCCCCAACTTTGAAGGAACCGTCAATCAGAAATTTCTTGAAAACGATCCATTGAGCATACATCTGACTGGCGACGCGACCTACTATGGAATCCACGACGTAAACGGCGACGGGTTTGCAGACATCGCCGCTGCGATGCCAAACGCCACCGTCAACGGCAAAGCGCTGGTTGGTCAAGTGATGTTTCTGTTTGGAAAAACGGAATGGCCAAAAGAAGTGAACATCAGCCTGCTCAGCGAGAGCAGCGACAATCAATTGGATTACCTGATCATTGACGGGCGGGAAGAATTCGACGTCTTCGGTTCATCGGTCGCGGGAATTAAAGATATTCAGGGCGACGGTTTTGACGATGTCATCATTGGCGCACCCACCATCCGCGATCCAAGCGGACTCAAAAAAGACCGCCCCGGCTCAGCGTATGTCATTCAAGGACGCAACGTGTATTTCATCACTCAGACCGAACGCAGCCAATTTTTCACCCGCAATAGCGACTAAGCCGTCACTGACGCCGTTCTTCGCGTCGCCAGTTGCATGATGCCTTCCTGTGAAGCGTCTTGCCGCGAGAGTTCCCCTTCGATCCGACCTTCGCATAACACAATGATTCGGTCCGCCATGCCCAGCACTTCCGGCAGTTCCGACGAAATCATCAAGATGCCCGCACCGCGACGCAGCAAATCATTCATCAGCAAATAGATTTCCCGTTTGGCGCCGACATCCACCCCGCGCGTGGGTTCGTCAAAGATAAACAAACGGGAATTCGCCAGCAGCCATTTGGCCAAGACCACTTTTTGTTGGTTGCCGCCAGACAACGCCCGCGCTTCAGTTTCAACCGAAGGCGCTTTGATTTGCAGGTCTTTCAGTTTTCTATGCGCGGCCTCATGCTCCATTTGGCGGCTCAGCAAACCAAAACGGCAAAACTCTTTCAATTTTGGCAAGGTCGCGTTCTCGCGAATTTTCATCCCAAGAATGAGGCCCTGCGCTTTGCGGTCTTCTGTCAGCAAACACACGCCCTGGTCGATTGCCTCACGCGGGGTTCGAAAGCAGACTTCACGATTGTCTAAAAAAATTCGCCCCGCCTCATGTTTATCGGCGCCGAAAATCATCCGCGCAACTTCCGTCCGGCCCGCCCCCATCAATCCAGTCAGCGCAACGATCTCGCCTTGGTTTATAGAGAATGAAACGTCTTGCACTCGTCCGCGCGAGAGTTCTTCGACGCGCAATATTTCTTTGCCGGTTGAAAAAACTTCTTTGGGGAATTCATCTTCCAATTTGCGCCCCACCATTTTTTCGATAACGGCGTCGCGGTCTAATTCGCTGACCGGCCAAGTCCCGACGAATTCTCCATCGCGCAAGACGGTGATGCGTTCGCAGATTTGAAAAATTTCTTCGAGCCGATGTGAAATGTAAATCACGCCGACGCCCTGCGCCTTCAAGGTTGCGACGAGTTCAAATAACTTCGCCGTCTCTTGCGGGGTCAACGCGGCGGAGGGTTCATCCATCGCGATCAAGCGGCAATCAAAGGCCAGCGCTTTGGCGATTTCAATCATCTGCTGTTGCGCGACTGACAAATCCAACACGGGGACATTCAGCGGAACGTCAACGCCAAGCCGATCAAACAGCGCTTGAGCGCGGCGGTGTTCTTCACGAAAAGAGACGAAGCCAAACCGCGTCGGCTCGCGGCCTAAAAAGATATTTTCCGCAGCATTTAAATGAGGGATGAGATTAAATTCCTGATAAATAATCGAAACGCCCGCTTCGCGCGCCCGGAGCGGCGTGTCCATCACCGTCGGTTCGCCTTCGATCAAAATCTCACCTGAATTGGCGTGTTCGGCGCCGGCCAGAATTTTCATCAGCGTTGATTTGCCGGCCCCGTTTTCGCCAATCAGCGCGTGGGCTTCTCCCGCGCGGACGTTCAACGACACGTTATGCAATGCGCGTACGCCGGGGTATCGTTTGCAAATCGAATTCATTTGTAAAAATGGACGATCGTGATTCACCCGTTTCTCCCCATTCAATTACCAAATTCAAAACGACAAAAAAAGAATAGCACAGAATCGTCCACGTGATTACTTTAAGATAAACGACTGGATCGTTTGTTTTACGCGCGGCCATTCGTCATCGAGGACGCTGTAATAAACCGTGTTGCGAATATGACCGTCCCAGCAAATGCGCGTACGGCGCAACACGCCTTCACGAACGAAGCCGAGTTTTTCCATTGCGCGTTGCGAACGAAGATTGCGCTCGTCGCATTTCAACTGCACCCGCACCGCGCCCAGCGTCTCAAAGGCGTGTTGCATGAGCAACAACTTACATTCAGGGTTCACCGCGCTGCCATGCACGCCCGGCGTTAACCATGTCCAGCCGATTTCCACATTGCGGTCTTCACGGCGGATATCCAGATAGCGAGTGGAACCAATCACCTGGTCTGTTGCGGCGCCAAAAATCGTAAAGGGAAGTTGCGTCCCCTTCTCTTGCTCGCTTAACGCGTCATTGATCCAAGTGCGGGTTTCATCAACATGCTCTTGCATTTCACACGGCAGATAACGCCACAGGTCTTCATGCCGCCCGGCTTCGTAAAGTCCGCTCGCGTGTTCAAGTTGGAGCGGTTCCAAACGTACGCGCTCGTTCGAGATTACAATCGGCTGTGGATCAAAACAGTTCACGCTCATTCAATATCCCCATGTAAGAAGGATGAAAAAAAGGATGAGATAGAATAGGCGCTACTCAGAAATGATCCATCCCCAAAAATGGGTGATATCTGTTTACGCTACAATTTGTGAAGGGCGGTTAGATCGAAGCGCCAGCGGGAGGCGCAACATGAATCAGGGCTTCGGCGATTGATTGGCTTCCCTCTTCATCAATCACAATCATTTTGTATTTGTGCAATCCATATTCGATCATGCCCTTGTATTCTTCTTCAAAGGTTTCTCCTGGTTTGAATGGAGTCTTCACTTCTTTGCCGTTGACGAAGAACTTCAGTGTTTTGATTCCATCCGGGTCATTGGCAAATAGATATAATTTGTATGGATCGTTTCCTGTCAGTTTTTTGCGTTGCGCAAAAACTTTTGAAAGCGTATAGACAAAAAGATGCTGCCTGCCTTTAAACGTATTTGCGTCTAAAAATTGAACACTGCTGTATGGTTTGTTCAACCATACCGACAAGCCATAAACGATGGCGATCATTACAATAACCCACGGAACTACTTGTTTGAGTTTCATGATCTTGGTTCTCCCCACAGGTACATTGTCATAGCCAGTCCCCCGCAACCACTCAAAGTTGTAAAAACTTGTCATAAATATGAAGAAAAGTTTAACGCAGGCATTTTTTTTATGACGCAGAAACAAAATTCTGCTAACTTGATAAAATTACTTATATTTCAGGAGAATTTCAGCATGACTCGCCCGAACGCCTTTACCTTGATTGAGTTGTTGATCGTTGTTGCGATCATTGGCATTCTCGCCGCCATCGCCGTCCCCAACTTTTTGAATGCGCAAGTCCGAGCAAAAATTGGTCGCGTTTTAAGTGATATGCGCAGCATCAATACGGCGATTCAGATGTATTCAACCGATCACGGGCGTGAAATTCTTGACACGGTTGAGTTGCCTGACTATAGCGGAACCGCTTGGGACGTCTGGGAACGGCTGACAACTCCTGTTAGTTATATTTCAGGCAGCGCGTTTATCGATCCGTTTATTCCTGAAACCAACCCTGTAAGCACTGGCGCCGCTGGCGAAGCAGTCAGGGCAGGCACTTACCAATATCACAACATCAAAATTTGGCGGGAAGATAATCTTGGCGGAATGGGGACATTAGCAGACCAGACTGCACGGTATTATGTGCGCAGCGCAGGGCCCGACCGCTGGTACATCAATCACCCGATGCGGTTAATGAATTGGATGGCGTTCGATACCTCAAACGGTTTAAGCAGCATCGGCGATATCATCTTAAGCGACAAAGGCATCCTGGGACAATCATTTTCTGGCAACGATGGCCCATCGGACTACATCTAATGAAACCTACAAACCAAGCCAACCACGCATTCACAAATGGGGGGAGAGCAGGCGGTGTGATTTTGAAACCAAATGTAGGGTGAAATGAATGGAATGAATTCCACTATTTACTTTTGATAATTGAATTCGGAAAATATTTATTGGTGGGACTGCCTGCCGCAGGTGGGTTTCGCTGCGCTCAACGCCACCCTACTTGAAACGTAATCATAATTCGCGAGCCCACCCTACCTCGGTTAATCAAAGCGTTTAAACAAATCGGAGCCTGTTTTTATCATCCACTCATGTCTCAGCGCGCCGGAACGGCCCCGCGATTAATTCAGATAGCGCGTGTGATGTTAATACGAACCTTGATACCAAACAGAAAATAACAAGGTTATTCCCATTCGATGGTGCCCGGGGGTTTGGAGGAGATGTCGTAGACCACGCGGTTGACGCCGCGCACCTCGTTGATGATGCGGTTGGAAATTCGCTTCAGTACCTCGGTGGGGATATCGAACCAATCGGCAGTCATGTAGTCCTTGGTTTGCACGGCGCGCAGCGCGATGACTTGCTCGTACGTGCGGCTGTCACCCATCACGCCCACGGAGCGAACCGGCAGCAACACCGCAAAGCCCTGCCCGATGTCGTAATATAAATCGGCGTCTTTTAACTCTTTGATATAGATATCGTCCGCCTGCTTGAGGATGCGCAGCCGTTCTTCGGTGATCTCGCCCAGAATACGGATCGCTAGACCCGGCCCAGGAAAGGGATGGCGCCAGACGCTGTGCTTGTCGATTCCAAGTTTGAGTCCAAGTTCGCGCACTTCATCTTTGAACAACTCGCGCAGCGGCTCGATCAGTTTGAGTTCCATGTTTTCGAGCAGCCCGCCGACGTTGTGGTGAGTTTTGATAGTCGCCGATGGCCCTTTGAATGAGATCGACTCAATCACGTCAGGATAGAGCGTCCCTTGCAGCAGAAAGTTCACGCCGCCAATCTTTTTGGCTTCAACTTCAAAAACTTCGATAAACGTGTTGCCAATGATTTTGCGTTTGGTTTCCGGGTCGGTGACGCCGTAGAGTTTACTGAGAAAGAGGTCGCTTGCGTCGACCAGGTGAAGATTGATCCCCATTTCGTCACGCAGGCGTTTCATCACTTGCTCGGTTTCATTGAGACGCATAACGCCGTTGTCGACCAGGATGGCGTGGAAGCGCTCGCCGATGGCTTTGTGCATCAACACCGCCGCGACGGTTGAATCGACGCCGCCGCTGACTGCACCGATGACGGTTTCATTTGGCCCGACCATGTTACGGATGCGCTCGACGGTTTCTTCGAGAAACGAGCCCATGCTCCAGTCGCGGTTACATGCGCAGACGCCGCAGACAAAGTTCTCTAATATCTGTTTACCCATCGGCGTGTGGCTGACTTCGGGGTGAAACTGGATGCCGAAATAATTGCGGCTGGGATCGGCGACGGCTGCGTGTTCTGAGTTGGGCGTCTTAGCGATGTCGCGAAAACCGTCCGGCAAGCGCAACACCTTGTCGCCGTGGCTCATCCAGACTTGGATAGAATCCGGCAGCCCTTGGAAGAGGGGCTCGGCCTGTTCTATCACCAAGTCAGCGTGTCCATATTCGCGCTTTTCGCCTGCCGCAACTTCGCCGCCAAACGAAAGCGACATCTCTTGTAAACCATAGCAAATGCCGAGGATAGGGATACCCATCTCCCAAACGGCTTTATCTGCGTGCGGGGAGTCTTTTTCATAGACCGAGTAAGGCCCGCCCGACAATATGATGCCCTTCGGATTTTTGCTGCGAATCTCTTCGATTGAAGCGGTGCAGGGATGCAGTTCGCAATACACGCCCAACTCGCGAACGCGGCGCGCGATGAGATGGCTGTATTGTGAACCAAAATCAAGAATAACAATGGCATCGTGTTGCATCGCAGGAGCACTCCAGGCATGTCTTTTGGGATGGGTAAAACTGTCTATTGCTAGATCAAAATAACCTATCGTCAAATCCGCCCCCAAAAAAGGGTAAGCGCAATATTTTGTGTGTTTTTCTTAAAATGGTCGCAAAAAGGGGTTTCTTTTCTTGCAGGGCGAACTGCTTGCCTCTACACTGTTTCGTGAAAACAATATACAGAGTGGTTTTCAGAAATTCATTTGGAGAACACGCACTTTCTGAACCCATCATTGAACCGAACGAAATTTTGAAAACCGCAATGTCAATCTAGGATTGCGGCAAATGCTACTTTACGATTATATCCCAATTTTGCTGATGACGCTGCTCGCGATAAGCTTCGCTGTGGGCAGTGTGCTCATGTCGTTTCTCATCGGCCCCCGCATTGACGACCCTGAAAAACTCGACACCTATGAATGCGGAATGCCACCCGTCGGCAACGCCAAAGAACCGTTCAACGTGAAGTTCTTCCTCGTCGCCATGCTCTTCGTTATCTTTGATATCGAAATCATCTTTCTGGTGTTATGGGCGGTGGCGTTTAAAGAGCTGGCCTGGTACGGCCTCGCAGTCATCGGCTTCTTTCTCGCGATTCTAGTCGTCTCGCTCATTTATGAGCTAAAAAAAGGAGTGCTGGAATGGGCATCGAAAGTACGATAGTTGATTTCGTCGGCAGCGACGTAATTACCACTTCGGTGGATAAAGTCATAAACTGGTCGCGCAAGAACGCCATCTGGCCGTTAACGATGGGTCTGTCCTGTTGCGCGATTGAGATGATGGCGACGGGCGCGTCCCGTTATGATATGGCGCGATTCGGCGCAGAGGTGTTTCGCGCCTCGCCGCGTCAGGCCGACCTGATGATCGTTGCGGGCACCCTCACCAAAAAAATGGCGCCGGTCGTCCGTAAGATTTACGATCAGATGGCGGAACCGAAGTGGGTCATCTCAATGGGCGCTTGCGCTTCCTGCGGCGGAATGTTTAACGTCTACAGCGTGGTTCAAGGCGTGGACGAAGTCTTGCCGGTAGACGTTTACGTCCCGGGTTGCCCGCCGCGTCCCGAAGCCCTCTTGTATGGCGTCATGCAGTTGCAGCGCAAAATTAACGAAATGGAAGTCTCGGGCAAAAAGCGTCATGAACTCGAACCGACTATCGTCGGCGCTGAGAGCAAAGACGCGAACCGCGTTCCACCAAAAATGGCAGGCGTTGTCTGATAACGACCGGAGAATGAATCTATGTTTGCTATCGTCGGCGACCCAGTCGATTATGTGAAAAATGCCATCCCTGAATTGTTCACGACTTCCATTGAGAAGGTTGAAGAATTTCGGGGCGAGTTGACGCTGTATGTAAAGCCGGAGCAATTGCGCACCGTTTGCGAGGCGATCAAACAGCATCTTGATTTAGATTTTGACCATTTGCCTGACCTGACGGCAGTCGACCACTTGAAAGAAATGCAAGAAGGCGAACCACGTTTTCACGTGGTGATTCACTTGTTCTCTACCTTTCGCAAAAAACGCATTCGGTTGAAAGTTCCTGTGTGGGAAGATAACTGCGCGGTGGATTCCGTCGCCGACATCTGGACCTCGGCCAACTGGCACGAACGCGAATGCTACGACTTATTTGGAATTACCTTCAATGGTCACCCTGATCTGCGCCGTATTATGATGCCGGACGATTGGGAAGGCCATCCGCTTCGTAAGGATTATCCGGTTTCAAATCAGGAACCGTACGAATATATCAATAAACAATTGGCCAGCGAATAATTGATTTCAACACACTATTTTGTGACGGGTTTAAGAGATGCCTTATAAGCTTGAATTTCAAACCGACCGCGGCATCACAGAGAAACTGAAGGAATACCACTCCGAGCACATGGTGCTCAACATGGGGCCGCAACACCCCAGTACGCACGGCGTTTTGCGCCTGGTGTGCGTGTTGGACGGCGAGGAAGTCATTGATGTGATTCCCGATGTAGGCTATCTGCATCGCGGCATGGAAAAACTGGCGGAAGCCAAAGGCTATCACCGTTTCATTCCATTTACTGATCGCCTCGATTATCTCGCTCCCATGTCAAACAACACCGCGATGGTGTTGGCGGTGGAAAAACTGATCGGCATCGAAGCCCCGCCGCGCGCCCAGTATCTACGCACAATTTTGTGTGAGTTGGCGCGGATTTCCTCCCACTTGCTTTGGTTGGGAACCGGCGCGTTAGACATCGGCGCCATGTCGGTTTTTTTGTATACCTTTCGTGAACGCGAACGGCTCTACGATATTTTTGAAAACGTCTGCGGCGCCCGTTTCACGGTTTCATACATGCGGGTTGGCGGCGTCTCAGTTGATATTCCTCCTGGATGGGTCGAGCAAGTGCGTGGATTCATCGACGATTTCGGCAAGAAAATCCAGGAATACGAAACGCTGTTAACCAATAACAAAATCTGGCGCATCCGCACCGAAGGCATCGGCAAGATTTCCGCCGAACGCGCCATCAACGCGGGCATGACCGGGCCGTGCTTGCGTGGCAGCGGCGTTGACGTTGACCTGCGGCGCGACAACCCCTACATGATATATGACCAGTTAGACTTTGACGTGCCGCTGGGCGAAAACGGCGATACCTTTGACCGCTATTTGGTTCGGATCGAAGAACTGCGCCAATCACGTCGAATCATCACCCAGGCGTTAGACCAGTTGCCTGACGGCCCGATCAAAGTAGAAGATAACAAAGTTTCATTTCCCGACCGCGATAAAATTGAAACCTCGATGGAAGCGTTAATCCATCACTTCCTGCTTGCGTCGGAGGGCGTCAAAGCGCCTGCGGGCGAAGTCTATCACGCCATCGAAGCGCCTAAGGGTGAATTTGGCTTCTATGTCGTCGGCGACGGGAGCGGGCATCCCAAACGGATGAGGATCCGCTCTCCGTCCTTCTGTAACCTGTCCGTCTTGCCCGAAATGGCGCGTGGACACATGATCGCGGACTTGGTTGCTGTGATTGGGACGATTGATTTGGTACTCGGCGATTGTGATCGTTAGTTCAGAACCTCTTGAGTCATGGCTCAAAAAGTATATCGTTTTATAGAAACTCCTATTGACAAGGAAACCTATTTTCTTTACTCTTTCGATTGAATGATATTTTGCGATTGATTCGCGACGCCAAGCCCCGGAAGGGGAGACCGGCTTTTTGGTTACACCGCCAATTGAAAGCCAGAATGGGGAAACGGTCAGCTTGGGGAGGAACAAGGGTGTCGCGAAATAAAAACCGCTTCCGCTCGGGAGCGGTTTTTATTTATATCCATTTACACGAAAGCCCTCGCATGAATGCGAGGGCTTTTTTTTACTCGAATTTTAATCCACATAGAATTTTGGCAGATCAGAATTAAGGTTCATCCGGTAAGTGAGTACCTACCTTGATGGATGGCCATTTTGGGGATTCAGAAATGGGCTCCGGCATTTCACAAATTGACAAACCAATCAGGTATGAGTGGAACTCTGGGAGCGCCTGTGCATAAGGGCTTGAAAGCCCGCACTGAAGCGAGCAGAGTTGTACCCATGCCTGATACAGCGAAAGATCAAGAATTCACGAAAAAGCGTCAAAAAACGCA
>JAVCCE010000062.1 GCA_030765645.1 Candidatus Hinthialibacter antarcticus
CTTTATCACAAATTGAATTGCGTTTTTTGACGCTTTTTCGTGAATTCTTGATCTTTCGCTGTATCAGGCATGGGTACAACTCTGCTCGCTTCAGTGCGGGCTTTCAAGCCCTTATGCACAGGCGCTCCCAGAGTTGCACCCATGCTTGATTGGTTTATCAATTTTTGATATGCCGGAGCCCGTTTCTGAATCAAAAAAATGCCCATCCATCAAGGCAAGTACTCGCTTACCGGATGAACCTTAAAAGAATTGGCGCCAGACACTGGAGCAATGTCATTGACTTAAGACTCGGAGCCCAGGCTTTTCGCCCCTCTTTTTAAGGGGGGTGGCGCTGAAAGCGCCGGGGGGATATCAAAACAGCACAAACAAAGCGATACATTCAAGCAATATCTCAAGGGCTGCCGTCGCTTCGTGACGCCTTGGCTCGCCACCCCTTAAGTCAATGACATTGGACCCTGGAGCGCCTCTGTCCACAGAGGCAATACAATGCGCGTGTGGAGGCTGGAAAGAGGGCGCGCCGCATACGCGATTCGATGCTCGCAGTGATGATTGTCGTTCTCTGCGCGGTGATCGCTTTCTCCAGTACGCGCTGCGGCGTTTTCATTTTCGGGTTGGGGTGACTACAATGTAACGATTGGCGCTTTTTTTCGTTGTAAGAAGTGGATGCCAGAATTGATTTCTGAGTACACGGAAAATGGAGTATTCATATAGATGATGATTGAACCTGGCCGCCAAGGCGGCTCCTTTCACGCGACAACCATTCTTTCCGTCCGGCGCGGCGACCAAGTGGTCATCGCAGGCGACGGACAAGTGACGCTGGGCGATACGGTGATGAAAACCAGCGCCAGAAAAGTCCGCCCCATGTTTGAGGGCGCGATCTTGTCTGGGTTCGCGGGCGCGTCCGCCGACGCGTTTACCCTGTTTGAAAAATTCGAAGGCAAGTTAGATGAATTTAACGGCAACCTGACCCGCTCAGCGGTCGAACTCGCCAAAGAATGGCGCACCGACAAGATGCTGCGCCATCTCGAAGCGCTGTTGATCGTCTGCGACGCTGAGCGCACCCTGGTGATCTCAGGCACTGGCGACGTGATCGAGCCGGACGACGGCGTGATCGCGATTGGCTCCGGCGGGCCCTACGCTCAGGCGGCGGCGAAAGCGCTGTTGAAATTCACCGAAATGCCTGTAAAAGAGATTGCAATCGAAGCTATGAAACTGGCGGCGGAAATCTGCGTCTATACCAACGACACCATCACCGTCGAAACGCTGCCCAATGAAGACGAGAGCGAAACCAAGGAAGAAACGAAAAAAGAATGACTGATACCCCCAATGTCCCTGTCGTAAGCCAAACCAACGCTGTCCCTGGATTAACGCCCAAGCAAATCGTCGCCGCATTGGATAAATACATCATCGGCCAGGACGACGCCAAAAAAGCGGTCGCCATCGCCTTGCGCAACCGCGCCCGGCGGCGTTTGTTGAGCGATGAATTACAAGAAGAAATCCACCCCAAAAACATCATTATGATCGGCTCGACCGGCGTCGGAAAAACCGAAATCGCCCGGCGGCTGGCCAAACTCGAGGACGCGCCGTTCATTAAAATTGAAGCCTCCAAGTTCACCGAAGTGGGCTATGTGGGGCGCGACGTGGAGTCGATCATTCGCGATCTGGTCGAGATGGCGGTCACTCACGGGCGCCAAAGAGGGCTAGAAGCCTGCACCGCCGCCGCTGAGAAAAGCGCGGAAGAACGCATTCTTGATCTGCTGGTGCCAAATAATTTTCCCCGCCAACCGTCGCCGTCGTCCACTGAAAACGCCGTGGAGCAGGAAACGCCCGAGAAGCGGCTGGCGGCGACCCGCGAGCGCTTTCGCGAAATGCTGCGCGAAGGCAAGTTGGAAGAACGCGAGGTTGAGATTGAAGTGCAGGATGGCGGCAAGAACGTCGTGGTCGGCATTCCCCCCAACATGGGGCTGGAAGAAATGGGTATCGACCTGCGCGACATGGTCGACAAGATGATGCCCTCCAAGCGCAAACGCAAAAAGATGAAAATCGAGGACGCGCGCCCGTTTTTAGTTCAGGAAGAAGCCGACCGCTTGCTCGACATGGAAGAAATTACTCAAGACGCGGTCGATAAAGTGCAGGAGTCGGGCATCGTGTTTCTCGACGAGATCGACAAAGTGGTCGGGCGCGACAGCGGCTCCGGGCCGGACGTGTCACGCTCCGGCGTGCAGCGCGACATTCTGCCGTTGGTCGAAGGTTCGACGGTTTACACCAAACACGGCCTCATTAAAACTGACCACATTCTCTTCATTGCGGCGGGCGCGTTCCACGGCTGCAGCCCCTCCGACCTGATGCCGGAACTGCAGGGCCGCTTCCCCATTCGGGTCGAACTCGACGACCTCGACGAAGACGACTTCAAGCGCATTCTGACCGAGCCGAAAAACTCGTTGATCCGTCAATATGAAAACCTGTTGCAGACCGAAGGCGTGACCATTGATTTTAAAGAAGACGCCATCGAAGAACTGGCGGCGATGGCGGCGACCATTAATCAGGAAACCGAGAACATCGGCGCGCGGCGTCTGCATACGATTTTAGAAAGCGTGTTGGAAGATATTTCGTTTGAAGCGACCGACATGGCGGGGCAGACGGTCACCATTGACCGCGCCTATGTGAAAGAGCAACTGGGCGACATCGTCGACGACGCCGACCTCTCACGCTATATTTTGTAAGCCGGATTAATTTTGGAAAACCGAACGGAGCGCAGACTGTTGCGCTCCGTTTTTTTTGATTCTCACTTGCGCCAATCATTATAACAGTTCCCTCACCCCAACCCTCTCCCACTGGGAGAGGGAGTAAGTTGTAGCATTTCATTCACGGGCCGACGCGAATAATGTCGCCGTCGCTGGTGATTCCATTCGAGGGGTTGTATTCGTGCTGGAGAAGCCACTGTTCGCTTTCGCGGAACGCGACCTTGTTGCGGTCACTGATACGCGCTCCAGTGTAATGACATTCAAACAGTTCTTCGATCTCGTTGCCGTCGCGCTGATCGGGGCCCCAACTCGACAGAATGTAATAACTCTGTCCGTTCGAGCCATAGCCATAGCCTTCTTCATTGCCGTCGCCGCGAAACGGGTCCGCAGGCAATGAGGAAATATACGCAACCGGCGTGGTGAGATAAAACCGGCGGGCGCTGCTGCCTGAGCCGACCATAATATGGACGAAGTCAACCACCCAGTCGCTGGGGTCTTCGTCAACGCCCCGATATTGGCGGCGCATCTGCAACCGGTTTGAGCAGTCAGCGGGCGGATAGCCGCTGTTGTCGATGTAAAACGCTTCGAGCGCACTTTGGATGCTGCGCATCTCGGACTGAGCGCGCGCGACTTTGGCGCGCACTTGCGCATTCATGAAGTTCGGGACGGCGATGGCGGCCAGAATGCCGATAATCGCGACAACAATTAACAACTCGATAAGCGTGAAACCAGATCGTCTCATGATCTTGTCCTCCAAGGGTCGGCTCCAAAACAGGGCCGCGCCGGGTGAGGCTGTCGGCGTCGTTTCCATCTTGGGCGTATGACTCATGAATGAGTCCAGGATTGGATATCGCCCTTGTTGGAACCGCGCGTCGACTTGAGACGATCAACTGCGATCTATGTCAACTTCACTTCGCTGTATGAGCGGATAATTAGATAGATAAAACCCACACAGTTTGCTCTGTTAAAAAGTATCGGATTTTTTGTCCGAACTAACAATAGTGTAATCGTAAAAAGTTGTCACAAGTTTTTTAGGAAGAGGCGGCTTAAAGCGCCAGGGGGGATTCGGGCGCAACGCGTTGCGCCCCTACAGGGCTGATATATTTTTGTTTCGCTGCTTCAAGGGCTACCGCCGCCTCGTTTCCAAGGCGGCGGTTGGGATTTCTGGTGGGTTAAGAACCCACCCTACAACTGAGGTGTCAATTGCGAGGAAGTAAAACGACCGAAGCAATCTCATTATTCGACAAGCGAGATCGCTTCGCTGCGCTCGCGATGACACAACTAAAGTCTTTGCCTAAAGACGATGTTTTTATTTCTAGAACCGGACAACGAAAAAAGCCGGTGGAAAATTCCACCGGCTTTCTTGATAAACGATTTGCAACAATGCGTGATTATGGCCCAACGCGGAAGATGTCGCCGTCGCTGGTGATGCCGTTTGACGCGTTATAGATGAACTGACCAAGCAGATACTTGCTGTCACGAACACCAACCTTGCGCGTGTCTGTGAAGCGAGCGCCGGTGTATTCACGTTCGTCAAAACCTTCTGTGCTGCCGAGACCGTCTTGTTGGTCTGGGCCCCAGCTGGACAGAATGTAATAACTCTGACCATTGGAACCATAGCCATAGCCCCATGTGGTACCATCACCGTGGAACGGGTCGAACGGAAGCGACGAAATGTACGCGACCGGAGTGGTCAGGTACAAACGACGAGCGTTACTGCCAGTACCGATCATGATGTGAGCAACATTAACATCAGGCTCAGTCAAACCTTTGTACTGACGACGGCTGCGCAGACGGTCGCTATCCATGAACGGATAGCCGTTGTTGTCGATGAAGAATGATTCCAGTGAATTCTGGATATTCCGCATTTCCGACTCTGCCCGAGCAACTTTCGCGCGAACCTGTGCGTTCATAAAATTCGGCACGGCGATCGCGGCGAGGATGCCGATAATGGCAACAACAATAAGAAGCTCAATTAGCGTAAACCCTTGCAGTTTTTTCATCCCATTTCACCACCTTTCTGATTTTGTAAATCGTTACGGTTTGCTTCGCCTTTCGGCGAAGCCCCTACTCTTATGACGCAGTTCAGGTCTGACAAATAATAGATAATAAAGCCGTGACTTTGCTCTGCGTCATTCGAGCAATGGGATGTGACTGCACTTGCATGAGGGCTTACGCAGTCCTCCCCGACCAACGGTTACTATGTTCTATCACAACAGAAATGTCAAGTCAACCGGTTTTTGCACTGAAGTTAGGAAGTTTTTGAGAACGTCCCATTCATCCGATAGACAAAAGCCGACACTTCTGCGACCGCCTTATAGAGGTCTTCGGGAATTTCCCGGCCTAAATCAATCGAACTTAACACTTCAACCAAATCGGGGTCTTCATAAAGCGGAACGTCGTGTTGTTCTGCGAGCGCAATGATGCGTTCGGCGATTTCTCCCTGGCCTTTGGCGGTGACGGTCGGCGCCTGCTTGTCTTCGGCGTCATATTTTAATGCCACCGCGCGTTTGCGTTTGGGGCGAGCATCCATGAGGTTTAGGCTCAGGCGATTTCAAAGGATAGATTCAAGCGGTTGCGCAACGCTTTTTGGGTCGCGACGCGCACGTTGCGGTCAGGGTCTTGCAGGAAAGGCATGAGGGCGCGCAGGTCTTCTTCTGACCCTTTCAAGCCAATGCCGCGCACCGCCATCTCGCGTACAGACGCGCGCTTGTCATTGGCGGCGTCGCGGAGATGGTTAATCAAATGGTCCATCCCTTTCGCAACGCCCAACACCCAAAGCGCACTGGCTTTGGTAAACTCATCTTCGCTATCCAAGAGCTCCGACAATTTTTCTTCGTATTCTTTGAAGCCCCAGTTCAATAATTTTGCGAGGGCGTTTCCACATTCTCTGCGGTTGCCTTCTTCGGCGGCTTTTTTCGCGAGTTCAATCATGTCATCGCTATCGGGCTTTTCGTCGGGCAAGAGGTCAAACGCATTGGCGCGAACACGGGGGTCAGGGTCAGAAAAGAACGGTTTGGCGAGACGAAAGCGGGTGTCAGCGTCTTTGATGCGCCCAAACCCAATGATGGAGGTTGCGCGAATTTTGGGGTTTTGGTCTTTCGCCATGCGGCGGTATTCGGCCATCGCTTCGCCCAGTTCGCTGGCTTCGAGCATCTTTAAATAGCGAATGCGGTCTACTTCATCAGGAGATTCTGAGAGATACACAATTTCTTTGAAGAAAGTGGGCTTCATCTTTTGCAACCACTTTAAAATCTTGTGGCGCTTTTGGTTGGTGAAGGTGTCAAAATTCGTCAGCAGCATTTCTTTGACGATCTTGAACATGGTGGTGACAACGCCCTGACGTACTTTCTTTTTCTTGCTGCGGGTCAGGTGCGAGATTTTTTCCAGAATCGACAGGTCGCCTTTTTTTTGCAAGTAACGCAAGGTCGCAAGCAAAACCTGTTCGTCGGTGTCGGTCAAAAATTCAAACACTTCATGGCGCAAGCCCAGCGTTTCGCTCTCGCCCAAAATTTTTAATACGCGAATGCGGATGCGCGAGTCGTCTAATTGCAAACAGCGCAACAGAAACGCCAGGTTCTGCTCGGCGCCGACTGCTTCAAGCAGGTCAAACAACACGATGCGGTCAGGCGGGTTCATGTGTTTGATGAGGCCCTGAAATTCGACCAGGATACGGTAATGCTGTAAGACGAACGCCACCTTGACGAACTCGTCGCGGCTTAATTTACGAATCGCGTTGAGATGGTGGGTGACATTGTCGCCGCTGTTGCGCACCGCAATCGCCAGGAAGCCAGTCAAGCGCGAAACAACCGCTTCGTTCTGCTGCAACAAACCGTGATACATTACCGACATCGAACCGTCGGTTTGATAGCGCACCAACTCTTCATGAAACAGCGAATACTGCGGCAGTTCGAGATTGAGATACATCTCCCAGAACAGGTCTTCATCCAGCGGGGCGACTTTAAACAAAAACTGCAACGCCTGAAATTTCGGCGAGCGTTTCGAGGCGAATAAGGGTTGATAGAGTGCGGTCAGCGCGTCTTCAACTTCTTCGCGCAGCAGCTCGCCGCGTTCGCGCCGGGAGACTCCATTTTTAATCAAGGTCGTCAGACTGCGCTTGGTTTCGTCGACCACTTCCTGATGATAATCTTCAATGCCGGAAACCAGATAGCGGACGATATCCAACCGTCCGCTTTTCGCCAGTAAACGAATGCCGCCGACCCTCACCTGCCACATCGGGCATGAGAGCTCGTTCATCAGCATATCAAAGTCGACTTTAGAATGATCGAGGATCTCCCAACAGCGGTCTCGCATGTCGGGATTTTCGCTGGCCATCATCCATAACAATAGGCGATGGTGCCACGGCGTTTGCCCCGGCGCCGAAATGGCGTCTAGCGCTTCCCAGCGTTTTTCTTCGCCATACTTCCCAAACAGAGTTTGGGATATACGGTCAGGTTTACCGCTGAGAGTGAACGGAAGATCGTTCGAGTTGGAAAACGGATTCTTCAAAAGTCAGTCTCGCGCTGCTTGATTTACGGCGTAATAGCCGGGCAACCACTAGAGGGCAGAGAGTAAACGCCCATCATGTAATAGATCACGACAAAACATTTAACAATTAAAACAGACAATACAAAACAATTCTATCGCAAGTTCCGTGCAAGAATAGGCGCCAATTTCTTAAAGTGAGTATTTTATAGTGGTTGTTAGAATACTGTGCGGGTTGAGTTTTCATCACTGTATCTATCGCTGAGCCCTACGGGCGCGCTTAATGCACTGTGTTTTGTCATACGCTCCAGGGTCGTTCTATCAGGCATTCAATAAAAACATTGCAATAAAGTCAACTCAATACCAGAAATAAATAGCATGTAACGAAACAACGCTAACCGCCCGGAGAAAGTCTTCGCGCAAAAAATTCCCTCCTGAAATTACACATAGGGTAATTTTTGCGTCCAGTAACATAATGAAACGGTTGCATGGAAAATACCTTAACTAGTTTTATATATAAATTCTCTCAATTTAGACTTTATCTTAAATGAAAGTCTGCGATTACGAACTGTTCGACGAACCGTTTTTTTATTAAGATTGTGATAAAAAACTATAGAATAGACCGATTTTCATCTACTATATAATTTCTCAATACTAACAAATGATCGAACTGGATTTATCATTTCACGAAAATGATAGAAATTTAGGTTTTCATTTCTCTGAAATGCTATATGTGGTTTGGTCGCAATAATTTCTTTTTTTCTGTTCTTCATTGTAATATCACTACGTTGGGCGACACCGTAAGAACAACAGACTTAACACACTAGGGTGATACAACCAATGCGTGACGCTCAATCGTTTAACCGCAGCTCCAGTAGCTCAAACGAACTCGAAGACCGTTTAAAAAAAGCGCTGGAGACCCGCGACCGGGTCGAACAAACCTTTCGCGACGAAAACCAACAGCTGTGGACGATCATATTCATTGATGTTTCGTCGTCCGCCAATGATGTCTGGAAAATGGATAGCAACGCAGCAGACGCTATCTTCGCCGATTATCAATCTCACGCCCGCGAGGGCCTGTTAGAGTATGGGCCGACCTTTATTGATCCCACCGGCGGGCCGCAGATTATCGCCTGTTTTGATACGCCCGAAGCCGCGCTAAAAGCGGCGGAGTCTGTATTGAAATATCTGGACGAATGGAACGATTCGCGCCCGGCGGAGACGCCGTTGAAACCCGCATTCGGTATTCACCAGGGCTACGTTGTCTACAAAGACGGCGCCTTGCTTCAGTCTAATACGGCCAACATGGCCGCCCGCGTCAAAAGCAAAGCCCAGCCCGGCCAAATTCTGGTGTCGTCGCAGATTTATAAAATCCTGCGCGCTTCGGCGGATTTTGAATTTAAAAAAATCGGAACTTTTGATCTTAAAAATATTCCCGAACCGCAAGACCTCTATCAAGCCTATCATGATGATATCGGCTCGGCGCCAGTCTCCAGCAAAAAACCCAGCATCAAAGATCAATTGGCGGCGTTGAAAAAAGATAAAGTCAAACCCGTCGTCAGCGAACGCCACAGCCATGATTGGGCGATGGTTTACATTGACGTGTGCGGCTCGACCAAAAAGTTTTGGAGCTACGGCGACCGCGAAGCCACCCGCCTCATCGAAGAATATCAGAAAATATGCAACAAAGCGTTCACTTCGCAGGGGTGCGAATTTTTGCGCAGTTGCGAAGGCGACCAGATTATTGCCGGCTACGAGGTCGACAACATCGACCGCGCCGCCGTCGCGGCGATTCAAATTTTGCAATCATTGTTTAAGCGCAACATGACAGTGCGCGACGTACAAAAGGTGCAAGCGGCAATCGGCATCCACGTCGGCGAAGTGGTGTTCCAAGGCTCGGAACTGCTGCAGAGCAAAGACATGCGCATCGGCAAATCGACCCAGTCGAAAGCCGAGTCGGAAGAAATTTTGATTACCCAGGCGACCTTAGAAAAACTGCATCCAGACTTACATCAGTTCATTGAAGAATATGACGTAGTGGCGTTTGACGGGCTGCCCGATCAATACGCGCTGCATACCATCAAATGGTCGCGTACGCAATTAAACTCGACCTACTTGCGAAAACTGCTGACCACCATGCCGCGCGTGAGTCGGCCTAAATATAAGTAGATACGTTGATTTAAGGGTTAGAAACGCCTCAAGGGCTGGTCTCATTTCATTCAGCCTTGGCTCGCCACCCAACGCCTAACACATGCCCCTCTTATTAAGGGGGGACGGCGCGTAAGCGCCAGGGGGGATTTCAAAAGCGAGTCCTGCCTGCCGCAGGCGAGTCTCCCGACGAGCCGCGAAGATGAGAAACGGAGTCGCATTTATGCGGCTGCCTTCAAGGGCTGGTCTCATTTCATTCGGCCCTGGCTCGCCACCCAACCCAACGCCTAACCTATGCCCCTCTTTTTAAGGGGGGACGGCGCGTAAGCGCCAGGGGGGATTTCAAAAGCGAGTCCTGCCTGCGGCAGGCAGGCCGCGTCGCTCGCGATGACACAACTTAATGTATCAAACGAAAGTCGTCGCCTAAAGGCGAGCATTTTACTCCCAGAAACAGACATAAAAACAGGGACGCAAAATACTGCGCCCCTGTCGTGTGATTAGAATGGTTCTCGTTCTTATTTGATATCGACGCGCGCCCAATAGGCCGTCGATAAGTCCCACACGCTGGTTCCGTTTTCGAGCGCCAGGGTTACGGTTTGTCCGGCGTATTTGGACAGGTCGATCTTAAACTCCTGCCAATTGGCTTGGTGTTTCTCGCCAATGACCGCTTTTTCAAATTCCACTTGATCGTTGACGAAGACGCGAAGAATCCATCCCGTGTTTTGGGCGAGGTTGGATGCGCCCGCGATCACCGTCAGTTTGGGCGAACCGCCGGGCACCGCGACGGAGCGGGTCATACGCGCCGGGACTTCACGCGAAACCGGGGCGGTGACAAAGACGTTGTCGCGGCCTTCATACTCGTCCCAACGGCCTGCGTATATTTGTCCGCCGCAGTTGAGCAGCGTCCAGTCGGGCTGCCATTGGTTTAACTCTTTTTGCACTCGCGCAAAAAATTGGTCAGCGCGGCGTGTGTCGAGAGTGGCCCATTCGGCTTCGAAGCCGCCGCGATCAAATGTTACGCGACGGTCGGGCGTATACGCGGTTTCAATCGGCACCGAAAAATATTCGCGCTGACCGAGGGTTTGTTTTGTTCCACCGCGCCGTTCGATGACCAATTGGGCTTGATCGACGCTGGCTGAAACCAAACTGTTTAGACTGTGTCCTTTAAACAAGAATGCGGCGTTGGCGTACCGGGTTACGCCGGAGGCGAAGGCTTCGGGCAGACGGCCATAGCCTAATACCGCGCCCAACACGCCGCAGGCGCTGGCGCTGGGTCGTGGATCGCCGCGTCCACAGCGAGACGATAAGTAAAGCGTCATTTCAAAATCGCCCTTGCCATATAACAGGCTGAGCGCGACATAGCCGCCGATTTGCGCAGCAGATTCACTATTACCGCCGCCGCGCTCCATCACCATGCGGGCGCATGCGGCCCAGTCGTTGGGGTTGGCGCGGTGAAAATCGACCACGGCCCTGACCATTTGGGCGTAGCGGCTGTCGGGCGGAAGCGAAGCGCGTCCGCTTTCGACCACGGCGGCGACGTCGTCATTCATCATGGCGGTCGCGAGCATGGCGGCGATGAAATTGGCCCCATAGACGCCGTCGGCGTACGCAAACGCTTCGCCGTACGGTTGAATCAAACGGATCGCGGTTTGCGGCATCCCCGGCGACAGCATGGCGAGAATGTCGATGTTATTTTGAAAATGGGGCGAGTCAGCGAACGGGTTGTACTTAGGGCGCCCTGAGTCGGGCGGCATGATGCCCGCGCGGATATTCTGCTGCACCGCCTGATTGCCGCCGGTGTAGGAATGGGGCGTTCGCGCGAAGATGAGCGCAGCTTCCGTGGGTGAAATACTGATGCCCTTGGCCTGCATCGCCTCAAACAGCGTAATCGACGGCAGGATGGTTTCCGATTCGAGGGCGCGGGTGGTCCAATCGGGGTTCCAGGCGGGCAGGACAACGTCCGATGGGGCCACGTTGGGTTGAGCGATGACGGACGCGCCATAGGCGGCGCCGATCATTTTGCCCGCGATGCCGCCGCGCAGCGCGTTTTCGTAGTCAAAAACAGACAGGCGTTGCGTCGCCAGCGTTTTACGTTTTCCATCGAATACATTCTTGAATGTGTCGCTGATGTTTTCCGTCACGCCGCATGAAGCCAGGCAAAGGGCAATCACAGCAAACAGGCTCAATCGAAGGGAAGAAGCCATGCAGAAAACCTCCAAAATAATCGGTCTATGATTTTACTAAATTTTGGTTTCATTATGCGGGGAACGGGCGCAATTCGGAAGGCGCCGTTTGTTTTCACGCTAGCCAATCAGGTCGGCGATTTGTTGTTTCATGTCGCCTGATTTCATAATGGAGGTTCCAACTTGGATGGCGTCAACCCGCACGGTCTCGAGCCGCGCTACGTCATCGCGGGTAAACACGCCGCTCTGGCTGACCACCACCCGCCCAGATGGAACCAGGCGCCGTCGTGAAAGGGTGGTATTCAGATCGACGGTCATGGTTTCAAAATCGCGGTTATTGACGCCAATGGTTTGTGCGCCGATGGAGGCGAGAAACGCAATTTGTTCTACCGTATGCCCCTCGGCGAGGACGTGCAGCCCCAGCTCGTCGGCTTTGTCGTAGAGCCGCTTGTAATCATCCGGCGGCAACACCTGCGCCATCAACAACACGGCGTCGGCGCCAATGGCGCGGCTTTCGTAGAGCTGATATTCATCAATGGTGAAGTCTTTGCGCAACACCGGCAGCGAGACCGCTGCTTTGGCGGCCTGCAGATGCTGGTCGGTTCCTGAAAAATATTTGAGATCGGTCAAGACAGAAATCGCCGATGCGCCGCAATCTTCAAACAGACGGGCGGTTTCAGCAGCGTCAAAATTTTTATTGATGGAACCCGCCGACGGCGATGCGGCTTTGATTTCCGCCAGCAGTTTCAGCGGGCCGTCGGGGTCGCGTTTGAGCGCGGCGTGAAAGTCGCGGCAGGGCGGCGCCGACTGCGCCTGCTCTATCAACGCTTCGAGCGGCGTCTGCGCCTTTCGCGCTTCGACTTCGGCGCGTTTGTGTTCGATGATTTCGACTAAAATGCCTTGCATGTTTTTTTACTCCGCGCTGCTTTGCGGGACGCGATACAACTCATACGGCCCCGCTTCTTGAATGATCGGCTCTAAGCGCTGCCGAAAGGCGCCTGCGAGAATTTTCGCCAGCGCGTTTTGCATTTCTTGATTCACGGGACGCGCAACGACAATATAATCGACGCCGTATTTTTCGAGTATAGGCTGGGCGAGCGCCCAATTTTGCGTCGTTAAAACCGTCATCACTTCGTTGAAGCGTTCGCTAACCTCTTTGTCGCCTTCGGCGTCGCGCCAGATGTATTCATGGTTGCGCCAACCCAGCAGGCTGGAGCGTCCGGTCGCGGCGGACGCCATGCTGTCGAGTTCATAACCGCCGCCTGGCAGTTCCAGCAACACCGCGTCGCGGTCGGCGTTTTCGTCCAGCCATTGAATGATCTTGTAGAGGTTGGGGTTGTATTTTTCCATATACCCCAGCCCGTTCAGAGAGACCACCCGCTCTTCTTTGATGCCCATGAACGACGCCAGCGTGTAGGCCGGGCCTGCCAGCGCCATCAATAAAATTAACACTGCTGGAACCATCGCGCCGATTTGCTGGGACGTTTTGGGCAAGCGTTTCGCCGCGTGATAAACCAACGGCGGCAGCGCGACGCCCATCAGCAGCCACGCCGGATAATGAATTTTGAACAGCGTGTTCATACGGGCGGTGCCGTAATTATCTTTGAGAAAGAAATACTCGCAACCCGCGATCAGCGACCACGCCAACGCGCAGGCGATCAGGCAAAACACTTCGACTTGCAGCGCCTTGCCGCGCAACGCCAGCGGGCTGGACGGGGTCGCCGCCATCCATGCGGTCAGCAAGAACAGAATCGCAATCGTGGGGGCGACCGCCGCCGCAACGTACCCGGTCCATCCCCAGAGAATAACTTCGACAATGCCGATGATGGCGATCAATGCGCCCAGTTCTTCCTGGCTGCGTTTATAAAACGCGGATGGCAGCCGCAGAGCAAAGAAGTACAACACCGCCAGCGTGTGGATGCCGAATACCATCAAGAATTGATAGAGCGTGGTGTTATGCGGCGAGGGCTGCACCACCTTGTCGCCCAGCGGGCTGACGAAATTCAACCAGAACGGCGCCGCGAACAGATAGCCAATAATCGGCAACACGATAACCACTTTGAGCAACGTCGCGCGAAGCAGCGAGCGCTTGCCGACGCTCCAAGCGATATAGGCCGCCGAACCTACGCAGCCCGCCAGCAGAAAAGCGCCGACGGGAAAATCAAACAAATTGGTCGGCATGATGAGCGCCATCGACGCGGCGCCGACTCCCAGCAAAGGCCATTCGCGTTTGAGAAAACGCAAGAGCGTCATGCGCGAAAGCGATGCGAATATCGCATACGTTATTACGAAAAAGAACAAGATAAACGGGATGTTAGAATAATGCGGATGCAGGTCGGCCCACAGTATCGAGAAGAAGGGAAATTCGTTGATGGTATTTCCGTCAGGGTCAACAATGACGCGCGAAGTGTTCCACAAATATTGGAACCGCCATTGCCATAGTGTTTGCGGCATTTGTTCGCGGGACAATGCGATGTTCCAGGCGGCCAGGTTGCCAGCAAACAAAGTGCAAGCGACCGAAATCGCGCCCCAGCGGCAGCGCCCGAACAACTCGCGGCCCAACACAAACGCCACCGCCGCCGCCATCGCCGCCACTGCTGCGACAGAGAGGTTGTAAGCAAACGCAGGCAAAATTCCCGTCAGTTTGGCGATCACCGAATGCAGCATGTAGCCGCCGTAATGGTAATTGATCGTCCCGCCAAAAAACCACGGATCAGGCGGTGGAATCTGGGTGTTGTTTATCATGCCGCTGAGAAACATCAGGTCCATCGGCTTTTCGGTATGGTCGATGTTGGGTTCATAGCGGCGCATGAACAACACCAGCCCATAAACGAACAAGGTGATGATCTCGCCGTTGAGCGCGGTGCGCCAGCAGGTTTTCAATCGGCGCAGCATCCAGTCGCGTTTGCGCATGAAAAAACAAGCGGACGCAACGCCGACCAGAAGAAGCGAAACCACAATGCCGAACGCGCTAAAGGGCAAAACGCCGATGAACGCCAACTGCCATGCGATGAAGGTAACCAACATCCAACCCAAGGGCCGCGCCAGCAGAATGCCGCCTTCGGGCATACGGTTAAACACCCGCATCGACAGCGGCAGCGCGGCGGCGCCGAGCGCGGTCAACGTCACATACCAAAGAGCGGCGAGCAGGATATCATGCATCATTGGGAGCGCTTCTTTCAATCGCAGGTTGTCGTCGCAACATGGTATAGCTAAACTGGTTCAGATAAAGGAAGTCAATCTAGAAGCCATCTCAAAAAGGTATTGTTCTTTTTTGTGTTTGGTATGGGCGCAACTCTACTCGCTTCGGTGCGAGCTTTCAGGCCCTTTTGCACAGGCGCTGCCAGAGTTGCACCCATGCCTGAATAAGATTGTCCATTTTTGATATGCCGTAATCTCAATTCGGTATCTTTTTTTGAGATGGCTTCTAAACCGTTAGCGTACAAATCGCTGAAGAGGGTATTATGAAACAACCAATTCATCCTCAATTTATGTCGCTATTCTTCGTCGCGGTATTATGGCTCGCGCCATTGACTCATGGCGGCGCGTTTGAGCCGGTCTATGCGCGTCACGCGATGGTCGCTTCGCCCGAACCCAACGCGGCGAAAGCGGGCCTGCAAGTCTTACGCGCAGGCGGAAACGCCTTCGACGCCGCAGCGGCGATTGGCTTCGCGCTGGCGGTGACCTACCCGGCGGCGGGCAACCTGGGCGGCGGCGGCTTTCTGACCGGATACACCGCCGATGGAAAAGCCATCACCCTCGACTTTCGCGAGATGGCGCCGGGCGCCGCGACGGCGGACATGTATCTCGACGAAAACGGCGACCCTGACTCGCATCTCTCCACCGCAACCTTACTGGCGTCGGGCGTTCCCGGAACACCGCAGGGACTGCTGCGCTTTCAAGAAGATTATGGGCGCCTGCCGCGCGCGGCGGTGTTAAACCCCGCCATTCGTTTGGCGGAAGACGGCTTTGACGTTTCATACAGCCTGTCGCGGCATCTGGCGTATCAAGAAGAATTTCTGCGGCGTTTTGAATCGACATCGAAAGTCTTTTTCCCTGATGGAAAGCCGCCCGCGTTTGGCGACAAGTTGGTGCAGCGCGATTTGGGCGCCACCCTGCGCCGCATCCGCGACCGAGGCGCCGACGGTTTCTATCAAGGCGAGACGGCGGAGCGCATCGCGAACTATATGCAGCAACACGGCGGCATCATCACCAAAAAAGATTTGATGAATTATCGCTGCAAATACCGCGAGCCGTTTGTGTTCGATTATAAAAATTACCAATTGATTACTCATCCGCTGCCTAGCTCGGGCGGCGTGGTGATGGCGCAGGTGTTGAAATTGATCGAGCCGTTCGATGTCGCGGGCTTGCATCATAACTCGTCAGGCTACACCCAACTGGTGGTCGAAGCCGAACGCCTCGCCTTCGCCGACCGCAATAGCTGGATGGGCGACCCGGACTACGTTGACGTCCCGGTTGCGCAGATGATTTCAGACGAATACCTCGACCAGCGCCGCGCCATGATCCCCAAAGGCAAAGCAGGCAAAAGCGAAAATGTGGAGCCGGGCGTATTTGAACCGGAACAAACCACGCACTTCTGCGTCGTCGATCAAGACGGCAATGTCGCGGCGATTACCTACACGCTCAACGGTTCGTTCGGCATGGGCGCGGTGGTCGAAGGCGCGGGGTTTTTATTGAACAATGAAATGGACGACTTCACCGCCAAGCCGGGTACGGCGAACATGTTTGGCCTGGTGCAGATGGAAGCCAACAAAATCGAACCGGGCAAGCGCATGTTGTCCGCGATGACGCCGACTATCGTGCTCAAAGACGGCAAGTTTGACATGACCATGGGGACCCCCGGCGGGCCGACCATTATTACCACCAACCTGCAAATTTTTCTCAACTGCGTTGAGTTTGATATGAATATCCGCGAGGCGATTGACGCGGGGCGCTTTCATCACCAATGGCTGCCCGACCAGATCACCCATGAGCCGCAGGCGTTCTCATTCGACACCCGCAAGCGCTTGATTGAGATGGGCTACACGCTGAATGAACGCGACCAAATCGGCTTTGCTTGCGGCATCGAAGCCATGCCCGACGGCGTGCTTGCGGGCTATTCAGACGGGCGCGGCGAAGGGCTGGCGGTAGGCTACTGATGATGTGGCTTTCGACCGCAGCGGCTGTCGTGTTCGGCCTTTCTGTCTATGGGTGGTTTATCGAACCGCGCCGCTTCCGAACGCGAACTCTTCGGGTCGAATTGGCGGGGCCGAATGTTCGCCCGTTGAAATTATTGCACCTTTCCGACTTTCATTTTTTCAAAGGACAAACCCACCGCCGCGACGCGTTGCACCGTCTGGCGCAAAATCAATACGATTTGATTTTTATCACGGGAGACATGATCGACGACGACTCGGGCATTGATCTCTGCGTCGAAGCGCTCAAGCCGTTTCAGGCGAAGTACGGCGTGTATGCGGTGATGGGCAACCACGATTATGTGTTGTTTCGCGGCGATGATTTTATCCCGGGGTTCTCCAACAAAAATACCTGGAAATACAACGACGCAGACCGTTTGATCGCCGGGTTGCAATCCATCGGCGTCAAGGTGTTGGTGAATGAGCGCGTGGACATTGAAGTGGACGGCGAGAGGATTATCATCGCGGGTTTGGATGATCCATTTTTAAAACGCGCTGACGTCGCGAAAACCTTTGACGGCTACGACGCGTCGCTGCCGTGTTTGGCGCTGGCTCATGCGCCGGAGGTTTACGATCAGATCGCGGCGACTGGCGCCGACATGGCGTTTTGCGGGCACACGCACGGCGGGCAAATCTGTGCGCCGTTTTGGGGGCCGATCGTTACGCGCACCCAGGCGCCGCGCGCGTTCGCAGCGGGGCTGACGCGCCTCAATGGCATGACGCATTTCACTACCAACGGGTTCGGCTCGAGCCGGGTTACGCGTCCCCGTTTTTTATGTCCGCCCGAAGCGGTGGTGTTTGAAATTTGCTTTGTGCGAAACGGCGCCTAGCCCTGAACTCGAGCGTTTTTTCCTTGTAACATAAATCCCTTAATTCAGCATCTATGTAATTGACCAATTAATTTTATCCGTCGTGGGGATGTATGATGGAATTGTATTCCGCATTGCTGCATGCGTGCAGCGAATATAAAGATTCAATTGCTTTTGACGGCGAAATGGGCCGCATGACGTTTACCGAACTTCTGGGGCGTTCCAACGTCGTCGGCCATCAACTGGTGGAGCGGTTTGGAACAGAGCGGCAAAACATTGCGCTGTTGATTCCGAATACGCCGTATTTTCCGCTGGCGTTGTTTGGCCTTTTGGGCGCGGGCCATGTCGCGGTGCCCTTCAATCCGTTGTTGAACCCGGAAGAACTGGCGGCCTTGTTGACGCACGGCGAATGTAAGGTGTTGTTGTATGACCCGTACATGGAAGAGTCAGCCAAAGCCGCTCAAGCGAAAGCGGAGATTGACATAGAAATCGTCTCTGTCGCCGATCTGCTCGCGACCGAAGCGCCCAACCCTGCGCCGTTCAGCCCGCAAGTGGGCGACGACGATCTGTCGATGATTTTGTATACCTCCGGCACCACCGGCGACCCCAAAGGCGTCATGCTCACCCATAAGAACATCTATTCAAATTACGCGTCGTTTTCCGAGGTGTTTGATTTTAATTCAAAGGATACCTTTCCGTGCGTATTGCCGTTGTTTCACACTTTCGCGATGACGGTGATCCTGTTCGGCGCCTTGCTGAACGGCGCGCGCGTCTTGTTGTTCCCGCAGTTTGCGCCGCAAAAATTACTCGAAACCATATTCACTGAGAAAAGCATTATCCTGATCGCGGTGCCGCCGATGTTTTTGATGCTGGCGCGTTTCGCGCCTGAGAATGCGCCCGAAGCGCACAATCTGCGTATCACCGTTTCGGGCGGCGGCGCCTTGCCGGTCGATATCGGCGCGGCGTTTCAAAAGGCGTTCGAGCATCCGATTCTCGAAGGCTACGGGCTGACCGAAACCTCGCCCGCCGTCGCGGTGAACCGTCCTGATAATAACAAGATTGGAACCATCGGCCCGACGCTGCCAGATGTCGAAGTCGAAATTCGCGACGAAGAAGGCAAGCCCGTCCCGATGGGCGAAGTCGGCGAACTATGCGTGCGCGGCGACCTGGTAATGAAGGGCTATTATAAAAACGAAAAAGCGACGGCGGCGGTGATGTTGCCTGACGGCTTCTTGCGCACCGGCGACCTGGCGCTTGCCCATGAAAGCGGGCAGCATCAAATCGTGGGCCGCAGCAAAGACATCATCGTGAGCGGCGGCGAAAACATTTACCCGCGCGAAATCGAAGAAACCCTGCTGCGCTATCCCGGCGTGGCCGAAGCGGCGGTGGTGGCCAAAGCTGACAAACTGCGCACCGAAGTTCCGTATGCGTTTGTGAAACTCGAAGAAGAAGTCAGCGAAGAAATTACCGAATCGGAACTGCGCAAGTATTGCCGCGAACATTTGGGCGAATACAAAATCCCGGTCGCGTTTGAATTTATTGAAGAGATGCCCAAGACGGCAACGCGTAAAATCCAAAAAGAAAAACTGCGCGCCCTGCTGGCGTGAAAGCGCTGTAAGAGAGGCCGCGCATTTTTCAACGCCGTTGCGATGCGCCTGAGGAACCGCCGATGGAATTGCCAAAACGTACGCGCCCATTCATTGTATTCTGTCTAGTGGCCTTTCTTGGTTTATCTGCGCATAGCGGCCCGGTGCGCATTATCTTTGATACAGACATGGATACGGATTGCGACGACGCCGGCGCGATGGCGTTGCTTCACCATTTCGCCGATCTCGGTGAAGCGGAAATTCTCGCAACCGTCGTCAGTTCAAACTTCCCCTATTCAGCGCCGTGCGTCAGATCAATCAATGCCTACTACCATCGTCCTGGCCTGCCTATCGGCGCGCCCAAAAAACCGGGCGCTGATATCAATCGCGGCTCCCGCTATGCAAAACAAATTGCAGAAGAATTTCCAGGCGAGATCAAAACGAATGACGACGCGCCCGACGCCGTCTCCGTTTATCGACGCATTCTCGCCAAAGAAAAAAGCCACAGCGTTGTGATTGTTGTTGTTGGTTATAACACCAACCTTGCGCATCTTTTGGATAGCGGCCCTGATGATGAAAGCCCGTTGACCGGGCGCGAGTTAATCAAAGATAAAGTGAAAATGGTGGTTTGTATGGGCGGGCGCTATCCCCGCCACTTAGACCCCGGGGTGTTTGGCAATTTTAAGCCAGACCCTGCGGCGTCGGTAAAATTTGCGAACCAGTGGCCGGGTTTAATTATCTTCAGTGGACTGGGCAACGACGTGCTCACGGGCGAGTCGTTGAAAAATACGCCTCAGAATAATCCCGTGAGGAGAGCGTATCAATTGTATCTTGGCGACAAACCTGCGCGCCCCAGTTGGGACTTATTTGCGGTGCTATACGCCGTGCGACCTGATGGGCCGTATTGGATCATGCAAAAAGACGGGCGCAACCATATTTTTGAAAATGGAACCAATGAATGGCGCGATGACGACAACCCAAACCATTGGCTGTTACAAATGCAGCCCGATCAAAAAACCTTTGTAAAAAACCGCATGAATGAATGGATTTCCCGCCCGCCTAAATAATGATGCTGGTTGTCAAAATTTTGCGGTAGAGCGGCGAACCCGGGTTTTACGCCCCTCTTATTAAGGGGGGGTGGCGCTGAAAGCGCCGGGGGGATATCAAAACAGCACAAACAAAGCGATACATTCAAGCAATATCTCAAGGGCTGCCGTCGCTTCGCGACGCCTTGCCCTTGCCACCCCTTAAGTC